>NZ_JAFEVF010000001.1:0-81661 GCF_048054115.1 Wolbachia endosymbiont of Nasonia vitripennis
TCTTACTTTGTTTGCTTGTCAGATCAAGTCTAAACTATTACAGTTAAGCACTGCCAAAAACTATGGAAGAAGTCATTATAATTTGTATTATATCTTTATAAAATGGTTCGCATAAGTTATCTAGAAGTGCAACTAAACAAATACAAAAATCAAAGTGTTGCGGTTTTCGGCCTTGGTAAAACTGGTTTGTCCGTTATTAATGCTCTAACAAAAAGCAGTGCAAAAATATATGCATGGGATGATAATAAAGAGCAAATAGCAAATGCAAAAAAGATATATAAAGAGTGTAACTTTACTCATCCCAATGAGTATAATTGGCATGAGATAAGCACACTAATTTTGAGCCCTGGAGTGCCAATACCAACTCATTGGGTAGTAAAACTTGCAAGAAGCTTTGACTGCAAAATAAAATCAGACATTGAGCTATTTCTTGAAACTAAAACTACAAGCCAGAAGGTTGTAGGCATCACCGGAACAAATGGCAAATCAACCACCACGTCACTAATAGGGCACATATTAAAATCCACAGGGAAAAAAGTAGCTATTGGCGGGAATTTAGGTATGCCTATTTTGGATTTAGAAAGAGATGCAGAAATTTATGTAATTGAATTCTCCTCTTTTCAATTGGAGCTAATAAATAAAATTAATGTAGACATTTCTGTATTGCTCAACATCACACCAGACCACATAGATAGACATGGAAGTATGAATAACTACATAGCAACTAAATTAAAACTGATAAACAGTAGCAAGATTGCCGTGATAGGATGTGATAACAAAATTACCGCTGATGTATTCAATAAATTCACTGGGAACAAAATTCCAATTTCAGTAACATATTCCCTGGTGTCATTCCAGCGCGTGACCAGAAAAGAAAAACCATTGCCAACTACTCAGATGACAGAGGGTAGTGCAAGAGATCTAATATCATTGGCAGATAACAATTTGCTTGATTATAGTGAACAGATTACTGTTATAGATCGAAATTATCTGGATCCCAGTGTCAGCTACTTGGATGACAAAAGGAGTGCTGAGATCCAGGATATCTCGCTAAAACTAGAGAATCACAACTTATCAATGAGTGATATGAAAGTAAACCTAGTATCCAATGTAGAAAATATAGTAGCTGCACACGCTGTGTGCAAGTTACTTGGAGTAGATAGCAGCACTATTGTCAATGAAATCAAATCCTTTCCAGGGCTAAGACACAGAAATGAATTTCTTGGCAAAATACATAATGTACTTTTTATCAACGATAGCAAAGCAACCAATTCAGAATCGACCGAAAAGGCAATTTTATCTTATAAAAACATATATTGGATTGTTGGCGGAAAAAGCAAAAAAGGCGGAATAGAATCATTAAGCAAGCATTTCACCAAGATTAGAAAAGCTTTTCTTATTGGAGAATCAACTGAAGTTTTTGCAAACATTATGGAGAACAAAATAGATTATATGAAGTGCTATAATCTAGAAAACGCATTTAAACTGGCTTTTGAAGAGGCCATAAATAGCAAAGAAGAAGTAGCGATATTACTTTCTCCTGCATGTTCTTCTTTTGATCAGTGGAAAAATTTTGAAGAGCGCGGTGAAGCATTTTGCAGAATGTTTGAAAATCTCAGGTATAATTATATGTGATGTTTAGTATAATATTGTATGGAACAAAAGTTAATAGTAGATGAGCTGATTAAGGTTATTCCATTTGAAGGAATAAGTGATGCAACCTTATTGAAAGTGTGCACGAACCTTAACCTAGCCAATAGTTTTTGTAAATTTCAAAATGGAATATATAGTGCTTTGGAGTACATAGCAGAGGACTTAAATAGCTCAATGGAAACTGAACTTTGGAATTCCAATTTAGAAGATATGAAGGTAAGAGAGCGGATAAAGTTAGCTGTCCAAATACGCCTTTCAAACTATGCTAAGTTACAAAATTACAGAGAGTTTTTAAAAAATGTTTTATCATTCTCTATATTACCCCAAAATACATATTTTTCTAGTAAACTCTTGTACAGAACTGTTAGCGCGATTTGGTATGGCATTCATGATCAATCAACAGATTTTAACTACTATACAAAAAGAGCAATATTAGCTGGAGTGTACTTAAGTACGATACTTTTTTTTATCAATGATTATTCAGAAGATTTTGCAGATACCCTGTCGTTTCTTGACAAACGTATCAACAATGTCATGACATTTCAAAAGTTTAAAACCCGTTTGAATAGAATGGTAAGAAACTTCTTATAGCCTCTTTACTTATACGAGTTACTCGTATTTATACCTAAAGCTGCCTTGATTTTTATGTTAAGATAATTGAACATCCACTAACAGTGAGCTTAACAAAGAACTTGATTGAAAGCAATACATTAGAAAGTAGTTTTGCTGGAAACTTGAAGTAGACAGAATTGATACACATAAAGCTGATCCATGTACAAAAGTATCTGTTCAGATACATGACTAATGCTGTGTGATCCATAGAGGTTATTACAATAAGAATGTAAGATCAAATAGAAATTTGGATTTGCAGTAGTTTATAGACCTTATTACAATTGCAAAGGATAAATTAGTTAATCTAGGGTTAAACTACGTCTGAGTTGGATAAAACTATACAAAATGACTACTTTTAGCAGCAAACATTAGAGCAGTTTTTCCAAGAGCAGTTTTTTCATAGTCAAAATGAGGTAGACTAAGAGTACTAACTACATAATTAACACCTGCGTTTGCTATTTCTACTAAGTATTTTACTACATCCAAGTGACCTGCTTGAGCAGCATCAAGTAAAAAGAGTGGAGCAACTATCTCCATGAGGCTTCTTTTGCCTTTTTTTGCTTGCTTAATATTTATAGCTAAAGCTTCAGGGTGTCATTTCAGTGCGTGACGCAGAGATGTACGGAGATTGAAGATCAGTGCTTGACACTGGAATCCAGAAATTTTTTGAGAACAAAAGTTATGCTAAGTTTTTGTTGGTAAGAAAGGCTGATGTCTGGGCACTGGGATGAAAGTAGTGTGAAATGGGGCTACTTGGGGATGACAAAAAAGAATGTACTGGGATGACAAGAAATAGGGCAAATGTATAAAAATAAATATTTCTATATTCAGGAAATTGTGGACTTTAATATATCGGAATTTAGTAACTTCAATAAATTGTGATATATCTCTTACAGATTCATTCAAACTTAATTAAGTGGGAGTATTGTTAATGCGAAAAGGGTTTAATTAAAATGGTATGGCGTGTGAGGAAGACATACATCAATTGGTAGAAAGTGGATTTGATATTAACTCAAAAGATGTAAGCGGAGTCACTCTCTTGCATAAGTTTACAAAAGAAGGCGATTTAGTTGGAGTAAAATCATTATTAGAGCACGAAGCTGACTTTAATGTTGTGGACAACGAAAATAGAAATCCACTGCATTATGCTATTATGCATGGACACAAAAAAATTGCTAAACTTCTTGTTAATCAACTGACAATTAATTCTAGAGATAAAAATGGATTTACTCCACTTCACCTTGCTACACTACAAGATGACACAGAATTAATGGATTTTTTAATAACAAAAGGCGCAAAAATTAATGAAAAAGATGCTGAGGAAGGCTATACTCCTCTTCACATAGCTTCATTATACGGTTCTAAAAAGAGCGTCCAGATTTTAATTGATAGCGGAGCAAATCTTGAATGTGAAGATAACAACTTTCGTACTCCTTTATTTTTGACCATTTATCAATGTACTACACATTATGAAAGTAGAGCAGAGATTATAGAATATCTGATAAAGAAAGGTGCAAACATAGAAGCAAAAGATGCAGAAAATAATACTACGCTTTTTCTAGCAGCATATAACAACAAAATGCAACTGGTAAAGCTTATTGTAAAGCAAGCAAAAGCTAAGCTAAAAGAGTTTATTTGCACAAAAAATAAACATGGTTTTGATGCACTGGATTGCGCTATTAAGCATAATAATAGGCAAATGGTAACATTTCTTGTTTCAAAGGGAATAGAAGCAGATGACCAAGATTGTAGCGGTAACACCAGGTTACATAAAGCTAGCTATAATGGTGATACTAAAGCAGTTAAGTTCTTATTGGAGCTTAAGGTAAACGTTAATGCCGTCACTAGATGCAACAGAACTCCTCTGCTACTTGCAGCTAAAAAAGGCCATGTAGAAATTGTAAGAATGTTGTTAGCAGTAAAAGCCAATATGAATATTTGTGATCAACAAGGTTTTACACCTCTGCATCTTACTATTCAAAAGGATTATTTTGATATAGCTCAGCTATTAATAGAAAAAGGGGCAATTAATTGTAGTAATGATTATACTGCAATAGATATGTTTATTGACAAGGCTCATAGCAAAAAAAATATTGAAGAAAATTACAAAAAATTTTGTAGGTTTTTGATGCTTTACTTGAAAGAGCTACATAGTAAACACAAAGCCTTTTGTGTACTTTCAATCCTAGCTCTAAGCTTAACAATTATAGGTTTACCATTTATTTTCAAGCCTATTATTAAATATAGAGAAAGAAGTAAAATATATAAAAAAATTAGGGCTATGCTGATTTATATTTAAGTATAACAGGAGAACTAAGCTAATATATGACAATTATCTGCTCGATAAAAATGGAATTAAATGTATCCGTTTAGCAGAGTGGCAAAATAAAATAGACAAAACCATAAAAATAAATGGTGTCATGCAATTTGAGCTTCGGCATAGATCCCACATAAATTTTTTGGTACATATTTTTTCAACATTAATTTCGTATTCCATTCAAAGAATATTAATATTGGCATATAAGTATGAATATTATGCTAATATAATTACTTTTTAGGTATACATGGCAAATTTATGCCTGGAAACAGTTTTTGGTTATTTCCTACACTTTCTTTATAAAAATCACAGGCGCCTGTTATTAGCTAAAGTAAAGGTCAAGTATCTGGAATTCTGGACATAAAATCCTCCTGTATAAAAAGATTAGAAAAAAATGCAGCGCACATATGACAGACGTGTGTATACGCTGAAAAAGATACGCTACGTTTTTTATTGAAAAGTTAACTGAAAGTCTGCAGACAAAGATAGATTTTGAGCTCTTAAAATATCTCTAATTGTCATTATAATCAGATTCAAAATATGCGGAAGTAATTTTTTTTGACAATAGATTTCTTGCATAACCAAGTGTTATTCCAGCTGGGATCCAACTAAGTTGGTAAACACTTTACAACGTTTTTTGCGCGAAAAGGCTGGATGCCAGTGTCAGCTACTTGCATGACATCGTCTTGGATGAAAATCAGTACGTGATGCACCAAAAATTGTGCATCAAAAGGGTGTCATTTGAGTAACTTTTTTGTTGTCATGCCAGTGTCAGCTACTTGCATGACACCTATTTGTTCCTATGATAGTCTTATCTGTCTATCTTATTTTGCTACTCTGCTGAACAGATACGTTTCTTTTACCTTTTTTATTCTGTAAATTTTTTAGTATTTGTATGTTTAACATAAGAACTACACAAGACTACAAATGGTGAATCAGCATTACCTTAAAGAGAGTACCCATATTTTCAGTTAACCTTAAGAATTCACTGAAGATCTTATTCTTCTGTTCATTACTTGCATTTTTCATTAAAGCTTGTGCTCTTTCCTTTATACCAAAAAGGTGTAAAAATTCTCTTTGAGTCAAAATCTCACAATTTACGTGCCTTAATGAATCTTTTAATGATTGAAAGTTCACAAGTGCAGTGATGTCACTATTACCGACGTTTTCAAGAAAATTAGTATATTTATGCTGCCTTATCGATTGCAAAGTGCTCTTATATTCAGGATATACATAACCATAATCTATAATCAGGGCAGCTCCTCCGTTATTGACTATCTTATTCTCAAGTTTCTTTAATATTTCGATTCCGGCTAGGCATACTTCCACTACTGCACCATTGAAACCCCCTGTCATTCCAGTCTGGAATCCAGTTTTTGGTCTGGTTAAGCACTGGAGTGACAATGAAAGACTGCCATCATCTTGTTTTATTACTCTATTTTCATACCACTGCCCATCACGATAAACAAACTGATCAATTGGAAGAGCATCAAAGAACTCATTTGCAAAAAAAATAGTTGGCTGATTTGGTAAGTTGTCGACATCTGTGTGCCAATTAATATCTAATCCCTTTAATTTTTCCTTTTGTATTTTCTGTAAAATAGGGCTTATCTCAACTAGATGAATGTCCATTGAGCTAAAAAAACAGCTATATTTTTTGGTGACTCTTATTACATCATGAATGAGTGTTCCTTTACCTGGTCCAAGTTCAACTAGAGAAAATTTTGATGGCTTTCCTAATTTTTCCCATGTATTTATTATCCACACTGCAATTGTTTCACCAAATAGCTGACTAATTTCAGGTGCAGTAATGAAGTCACCATCTTTGCCAAGTGGTAATTTATTCATGTAATAGCCGTACTCTTTATGATATAGAGCAGCATTCATAAAATTACTGATGGATATTGATCCTTGGCTTTTATCAATTAATTCGTGTATATAAGTAAGCATATTATTAATAAATGTTTAACTATAGCGTGCCATACTATAAAATAGTGGAGTATTTATATATATAATATAAGTTTAAAGGCGATAGTGCTTTGGTTATGAATAGTCAAGATACGGATTATGTTACCCTTATACCTCAAGATGATGGTGTTGAATATAAATTTGAAGAAGTTGTCAATTTTGTAGAAAATAAGGTTGTAGGTGCTGATGGATTAACTTTAGCGGAGGTATTTCAAGCATTAGTTAAAATGCTGAATGGTGACCTAGAGTTAGTAAAAAAAGTGTTAGCATATGCTAATATTATGGTAAAGCATGGAATGAGGTTAGCAAAAGAGTCACAATTGAGCAGAGCTGATATTCGCAGAGCTTTAGAAGGGGAAGAAAGTGTTTTCAATAGGCAAGATTTTATCAAAAAACCACCTCTTGTACCTTCTATAAAATCGGTTAAAAAGAAAAGCAGAGGTCTTTAAATGGTTGAGTCTATAAAAAAATTTACTGTACAGTGTGATTTCAAAGGGCAAAGTTCACCTTTTGCAATATACATAGGAGATCCAAAGAGTGATACTCATCCAATTCACTATCAAGATTCCTGGCTTGCAAAGGAGCGTGGAGGAAACATACCTAATAGAGTCAAAGAAAGTCTGCAAAAATTATATAAGTTATCTAAAGAAAATGGAATCTCTTTCTCAGAATTATGTGCATATGCTATTACTGTAGTTAGTAATAATGATAAAAAAAATGACTGCAAGTAGTTAGGTTCTCAATATTTCATTTATAGAAGTTTTTGATCTCGTCTTCTCGTCCACTTTTTTTACTATAACTGCACAATAGGTTGAAATGTTATTTTTAGGTGGAGTAGATCCTGGTACAACTACAGAGTAAGGTGGTACTTCACCATAAAATACCTTGCTTGTTTCTCTGTCAATAATTTTTGTTGATGCTCCAATAAACACACCCATGCCAAGGACTGATCCTTCTCTTATTATAACACCTTCGGCTACCTCACTACGCGCTCCAATGAAGCAATTATCTTCTATAATGACTGGAGAAGCTTGAATGGGCTCAAGAACTCCGCCTATTCCCACTCCACCGGAAATATGGCAGTTTTTCCCTATTTGTGCACAACTACCAACTGTTGACCAAGTGTCTATCATTGTGCCAGAATCAATGTATGCACCAACGTTGATAAAGCTTGGCATTAGAACAACATTTTTACCTATGTAAGCAGATTGGCGGACAAAACACCCAGGAACTGCTCTAATTTTTGAATGGTAAAATTTTTCTTCATTCCATTCACTAAACTTACTACCGATTTTGTCAAACCAGCAATTGGTGTTGTCTATTATTTTGCTTTCCTCAGTGAGGAAATGTAATAATATTGACTGCTTTATCCACTTATGTACTATCCATTCTCCACTTGATAGCTTTTCTGCTACTCTAATTTTACCACTGTCAAGTAACTCAATTACCTCTTTGATTATTAATCTTGCTTCGTGTTTTAGATTATAGTCGTTAAGTTTTTCTTTATCTTTCCAAATATTTTCTATCTCATCTTGTAATTTTTTAGTTGCAAATTTTTCATTTATTATATACATATTGATATCAAATTTATATTATTTTATACGTAAGCACTATGAAAATACAATGTCATAATTGTACTAAAACTTACTTAGTATCTCGTGGGCAAATAGGTGAATCTGGAAGAAAAGTGAAATGTACAAACTGCAATCACATGTGGCATGAGTATCTAAAAGAAATGTCAAGTGAATTGTGTCCTGCTGGTATACAAGAAAAAAAAGCTAACTGGAGGCAAAGTTTAACTCTAGCTTTTGCAACAGTTGCAGGGTTATGCGTTATAATTGTTGGTGGTATCTTTCCAGGAGAGGTAAGTAAGATATATAAAGCAGTTAGTGCATATAAAGATTCAATAAGCCATAAATTAGGATACAAAAAAGTGCAAACGGAAAATTCAAGTGCGAGAGAACTTGTTGTAAATGAGTTTTATCAAGATTACCTTTTTCTATCTAATTTTAGATCTAATTAAATAGGCATAAGTCATCAATGTTATGCAAATAACTACACTTATTCCTTTATGATAGTGTCATTCCAATTTCAGCTACTTTCATGACGCCCTATGATTGTTATTACATCGTTTACTATAGATTTGTTTCAGAAGCTTACATCCAGAAAACTTGTATAGATTTTTTCTACTTCTGTGATATTATAAGCCTGTGATGATAAAATAAGTGGATATGGATAAGTCAGCGTATGAAATCATAGAGCATGAGTATGATGTGGTGATAGTAGGTGCAGGTGGAGCAGGGCTTAGAGCAACACTTGGAATGGCTGCAACTAATTTTTCAGTTGCCTGCATTTCTAAAATTTTCCCTACACGAAGTCATACAGTTGCAGCGCAAGGAGGAATTAGTGCAGCTTTGAGTAATATTGCTGAAGATGACTGGCGCTGGCATGCATATGATACAATAAAAGGTTCAGACTGGCTTGGCGATCAAGATGCAATAGAGTATATGTGTAAAAATGCTGCCAAAGCTGTGATTGAACTTGAAAATTTTGGTGTACCCTTTTCTCGTACGGAAGATGGAAAAATATATCAGCGTGCCTTTGGTGGAATGACAACTCACTTTGGTAAAGGAAAATCGGCTCAGCGTACTTGTGCAGCAGCAGATAAAACTGGGCATGCAATTCTTCATACTCTATATCAGCAATGTCTTAAATTTAACGCTGAATTTTTTGTCGAATATTTTGTAATCGATTTGATTATGGACAAAGGGACATGCTGTGGGGTGATAGCTTGGTCGCTGTGTGATGGTACGTTGCATAGATTTCGTGCACATTCTGTGGTAATAGCAACAGGTGGTTATGGACGTGTTTATTTTTCTGCAACAAGTGCACACACCTGCACAGGTGATGGTAATGGCATGGTGGTAAGAGCTGGGTTGCCACTTGAAGATATGGAGTTTGTGCAATTTCATCCAACAGGAATATATGGCTCAGGGTGCTTGATGACGGAAGGATGCCGCGGTGAAGGTGGGTACCTCGTTAATTCTCAGGGTGAGAAGTTTATGGAACGTTATGCGCCAAAGGCAAAAGATTTGGCTTCTCGTGATGTAGTAAGTCGAGCAATGACAATTGAAATTAGAGAGGGAAGGGGAGTTGGGCCAAAGAAAGATCACATGTACTTGAATATAGCTCATCTTGATCCGGAAGTAATAAAGCTCAGATTGCCAGGTATTAGTGAAACAGCAAAGACCTTTGCAGGAGTTGATGTTACTAAAGATCCGATACCTGTTATTCCAACTGTTCACTATAACATGGGAGGTATTCCAACCAACTATCATGGGGAAGTGATCACGTTGCAAAAAGGTAAAGAAGAAGTGGTAGAAGGATTATTTGCAATAGGAGAGGCAGCATGTGTTTCTGTACATGGTGCAAATCGACTAGGTTCCAACTCGCTTCTTGATCTTGTGGTTTTTGGTAGAGCTGCCGCGCTTAGGGCAAAAGAAAAATTGAAACCTGATACACCACATAAAAAATTGCATTCAGACTGCACAGACTTGATAGTAGATAGATTTAATAAAATGCGATTTGCTTCTGGAGAGTTCAAAGTAGCAAAAATACGAAGTGAAATGCAGCACACTATGCAGAAATATGCATCGGTATTCCGTGTTGCTGAAGTTTTAGAGGAAGGTAAAAAAGCTATAAAAGAAGTAGCAAAAATGATGCCTAACATTGCAGTTGAAGATCGCAGTATGATATGGAATAGTGATTTGGTTGAAGCGCTGGAGCTTGCCAATATGATTCCACAAGCAGTTATTACCATGGAATGCGCAGCTAATCGCGAGGAAAGCAGGGGTGCTCATGCTCGTGAAGATTTCCCTGAACGTGATGATAAAAACTGGATGAAGCATACTATAGCATGGCTTAAAGAAGAGAAAAGCCAAGTTAGTGTAGAAATTGACTATAAAAAAGTTGCTGAAAAAACTCTGAGCGATGAGATTGATTTCATCGCCCCGGAAAAGAGAATTTATTAGTTAACCCATCTGGTTTATTTATAAATTGACGTAGTATTGATACATAGCTCATTTGAGTAGCTGGGCTTTCTGTATGCTCCGATTGATTTGACGATCTTTGTACTTCTTGCTCTGCTGAGTTGTTAGCTAAATTTTGTTGTTCAGTAATATTTTCAGGTTGTTTTGCAGCTAGGTGATCATCTTTACGGCTTTGCTTATCGTTGGTTAATTCCTTAACAGACTTCCTAATGTCGCTAAGTCCCAAAGTGAATATCAGACACACCACTCCTGTTATAGCTATGATGGGTAACGCTGCTCCAATTGCAATTTGTCCTTGGAAGCAAGAAAGTGTTACCATTGTAATAATAGTAGTTGCTACTGTGATTGCTAACAATACACTAGCTCTCCTGCCCGGATCAATGCATTTCCATACAGCAGATGCTCCTTTTTTTACACCAGAACCTAGCTTTTTAATGCCTGATTGACATTTTTTCGAAGCAGTTCCACAGTGGTATTTTTCCTCAAGCTTCTCTTTTAGTTCTTTAGCTTTCTCCTGTGCTTTCTGTGGAGTGCTTGAACAATCTTTTAGATCTCGTAAAGTTAAATAGTACTTTTTAGTATGGAATTCTGGATCTTCTAACCATAAAGAATCAGGGTTAGCACCGTTTTGTAATAATGCTGCACAAAACTTTGTTGTATTATCATAATTAGTTGCTAAATCAAAAATTGTTTCTTGCGATAGGTATTCGATACTTTTTTTTTCTGCTTTTTTCTTTAGTGCTAATTCTAGAGGTGTATTGCCTTGCCTGTTAGTTGCTTTTATAGATTCATCTAATTTATCTTCAGATATTTTTCTTTCTTTTACTAAGGCTGATATTAATTTCAAGCATGTAACTTTTTGCTTCCCTCTCAGCAAGGCAATATGGTGTAAAGCATTATTGCCATTTGCATCTTTAAGGTTGATATCTGCTCCTTTTTTCAATAATTCCTTAAAAGATTTTTCATCTTTATCTTTAATTGCTAAATGTAGTTGATAATTATCATTACTATCTGGAGTATTTATGGTATGGGCTATAACTTCTTCAACTTTTGTTTTTATTTCTGGTTTTCGCTCAGCCAATTTCTCTAAAAATTTAAGATAGTATTCATTTTGCTTTTTAGATAATTTTTCTAAATCCTCTGTAGGTAAGCTTAGCTTGGCTCCATACTTTAACAATTTTGTAAGAAACTTAAGTGTATTATCGCTACTTCTAACTGTATTAGACTCATGTTTCCCTTTTATTATCTTGTTAATTAGTGCTACCTGAAAAGGAGTCTTTCCTTCTTGATTTTCACTATCAACAAGTTGTACTAAATTTTTCTCGTTAGCTATTTTTATCAAGGTATCTAGAAACTTAAGCTTTTGTTTCTTTTTGAGCGATGCAATAAGGTGTAAAATATTATTTCCTTTTTCATCTGTTATGCCACTGACATTTGTGCAATCTTTTAGGTATTTTCTAAATTTCCTGTTGTTTCCATTTTGGATTGCATTTAGTAATTGAACGTCATTATCAGAATCCGATATTCCGTTTATTCCATCTTCAAAATCGCTATCAGAATCTGATATTCCGTTTATTTCATCTTCAAAATCGCTACCGTAGCCACTGTCTTGTTCGCTGTGCCTACTAAAACAACTTTTAGTGACTTCAGAAATTACTTGTTTTTTTGTTTCATTTGATATTCTTTTCGATCGTTCTATTACTTCACCTAGCACTGGAAGGAAACATTGGACATAATATCTGTGATATTTTTCCTGTTCTCTAAGCGATTCTTCTAATTTAGTTAATACTTCAGGACTAGCGCCTTCCTTAAATAACCTTTTACATTCCTTGAGTGTTCCATCTCGACTTCCTGGTTTTTTATGCTGATGTTTTTCTTTTTTTACCTTTCTCTCTATAATATTATACAATTGCTTGTCTTTTTTATCTTGTTTTTCATTTTTGTTTATATATTTATCTAGTTTGTTTGCATTAGTAACTGATACACTTAGATCTATACTCATATTAAAACCTCAATATTAAAAGCTATTTGGCGTTAACGAATTGTATTAAACTTTTAAATTGAGCTAGATGTTATCGAAATATAGGTGAAAAGGCAGAAAACTAGTTTCTATTAGAAAATCTATTGTCATAGTCAAATCCCCACTTTAGCACTTGTCTACTATTTTAACTATTTTATCTTAAAAAATAATAAATGTGGCTAAACTGTGAAGCATGAGTGCTCTGAAAGAGACAAACCAATGTTTTTATAGATCTTTCAAACTTGATTTTTCTTCTAATTTTTTAAGCATTCCTTTACTTAGTATTGATTTTATCTCTTCTACGCTTTTATCAAGATCATCATTAATTATTACGTAATCATATTTATTACTTTTACTTATCTCTTTTTGCGCTTCGGCTAATCTACGCTCTATTTCAATTTCATCATCACTATTACGCCTTTGTAGACGCAGTCTAAGCTCTTCCATTGAGGGAGGTAGTATAAAAACACTTACAACTTTTTCTCTTAAGATTTCAAACAAATGAAATGCTCCTTGCCAATCTATATTCAGTAAAACACTTATTCCACTGCTCAGGTTTTGTTCTATAAAATCTTTTGGTATACCGTAAAAATTCTCAAAAACTTTGGCATATTCAAGCATTTGACCAGCCTTACATAGTTCGTGAAACTTTTCTTCAGTAACGAAAAAATAGTCTTTTCCGTTTACTTCACCGGGACGAGGTTTGCGTGTAGTCATAGAAACAGACATAACTAAATCAGTTGATTGCTCAAGTAATTTTTCTGATATAGTAGTTTTTCCAGCTCCAGAAGGAGAGGATAGAATCAGTAGTATGCCCTCATTTTTTACGGTCATTTTTCTTTATTTAACAAGTACATTATAGAGCTTTTTTAAGACTTTGTATTTTTTGAATCAAAGTTTAAAAGACTAGAGCCCTCTAAATTAGAATTTGATAAATTGGCATCAATAAGAGAGGAATTATCAAAGACAGTATAACGTAAATCGGCTTTTTCAAGATTTGCCTTATTCAAATTAACGTTTACAAACTTTGCTCTACTTAATATTGAATTAGAAAAATTAGCATTTTCTAAATTCATATCCTTAAACTCAAAGTAAGAATAATTTACATCAAATTTTTTGCCCTGCGATATTTTCTCTTGCAGATCTTTAATTGAAGTTATGGCATTCTCTAGATTTGTAATTTTTGTCTGTCCTTGATTGTCAATCAAAATTGAATTATCAAATTTGCAATCTGTTAAATGAATATCAGCAATTGAACTTTTATATATGCTTGAAGAGAGGAAAGAGACATCACTCACTGTTGAATTACTCAAATTGCTAAGAAAAAAACTAGTCTTTCTAAAGGCATTATCATAAAACACGGAGGATTTGAAATCACTTTCAATAAAGTTTGAATTAGTGACTTTTGACTTAGACCAGCTCGAATTATCAGCTAATAATTTGAAGAATATTGAATTTTCTATCTCACTCGAATCCATATTATGGTGGGAAAGAGTACTATTATAAATTTGAGAGTCTTTAATTTTTGTCTTATACATTGAAGTTGTGGAAAGATCTGAATCTTCTATTTTTGCAGAGGTAAACAATGAATGGTCAAAGAACGAACCATTCATGTCAGAATTCACAACTTTAGTATTATGAAACTTTCCGTGACAAATGTTAGCATCATAGGCGTTAACTTTATACAATTCACTAAAACTAAAATCAATATTAGATAAGTCAGCATCCTGAAGGTCTGCTTCGAAAACATATGCATGTTTTATCTTGGAACCATTTAGTATAGATTTAATGAAGTTTGAATTATCCCCTTTCACATAGGAAATTTGTGAATTGCTTAAATTGGCTTTTTCAAAGTTACTATCAACTATAATAGAAGCATTAAAATAGGCGTTCGAAAGATTGCTACCTGTAAAATCCGATTTTTTTATTTCTGCACCATATATGTTAGCATTTTTTAATGAAGAAAATTGTACCTTGAGCTTGTGTGCATCCACTCCAAAGAAACTTGCGTTGTCGAAATTATTTTTCTGCATAACAGTGTCGTTTATTTCACTATCACTAAAATTGATGTAGCTGGCACTTGAGTTTGATAAATTGGAGAAATTCATTTTTACATTCAAAAACTTGGTATGCAAACCAATTATATTACGCATACTTACTTTGTTGAGATTAGAATTGATAAAATCAGCATAACTGATATTAGACTGATCAAATATGATATCTGTTAAATTTGTAGAAGCAAATTTTGAAAAACTTAAATTTGTGCCTTTTATTTTAACGCCATGTAAATTAGCATTGGAAAAATTGGCACCACGTAAATCAACATCGATAAAAGACACATCTGATAAATCGGTGTTAGAAAAATCGGCACCAATTAAACTTACTCCATCAAAAATAGATTTGCTTAAATACAATTGACTAAAATTAGCACCATTTAAATTAGGACCAAAACCTTTCTTAAAATCTTGTGGTATGCTGGCTTTATTACACTGTACTAAAAATTTAGCAAAATCTTTTGTATTGTAAGATACGTATTTTACATCATGCAGAGCGCTTAAAAAATCATTGATTGCATCATCTCCATAGCATAAATGACCAACTAAAATTAATATCAAAAGTCTAATTATCTTTTGCATCACACGTGTTTTCTTTTGTTTTTATAGCAAAGTTATACATCTCTGAGTTTTCTTGATTGTTTATTTCTTTATCCTCTAAAAGGTATGGCATCATTTCGGCAATTGCGTTTATTATGTTGATCTGATTCCTTTCGATTGCTATTTCAATAGGGGACTTAAAATTATTATCAACTACTCTAGGATCAGCACCTTGTAATAAGAGAAAGCGAACTGTGTCTATTTCACCTTGTTTCACTGCATAAATTAGAGGAGTATCACCCAATTTATTTCTAAATCTTAGTATTTCTTGAATTGTTAATCCAATTTTTTCTAGCTTATTTATTACTCCTCTTAGACAAATTAAGTTGCCCTTCTTGATGCAGTAAAAAAATTGCTTACTGTAATCATCAGTAAATATAGTTTTAGGAAGGTGCTCATTTAGGCTATCATATTGTCTTTTATATATAGACTTGCTTTTATGTTTTTTTATTTCTTTGTTTAGCTTTGTCCATTTTTCGCTTTCTTCATTTTCTTTGTTCACAGGTGTTATATTGTCAGGCTGTTCTTCTTTCTTTTTCTCTGTTAATTGGCTTGTTGAAAGTTCGGTGTCTTTTTTGCTAATCTCCTCTTCAGGCTGTAGGTTTGTTTGATTATTGTGACTGATTTTCTTCTCTTCAGGTTCTTCTTTTTTTTCTTCTGATAAAGGACTTGTTAGAGCTTTGGTATCTTTTATATTAGTCTCCTCTTCAGACTGTAGGTTTGTTTGATTACTTGAAGGTACTTCTTCATTGATTACATTTGTTGGGTCTGTGATTTCTTTGAGTTCGCTCAGAAGCGGAGAAGTTTTTTCAGCATCAGTGTTGCTTTTCGATACGTCTTCTTGATTTATACTGCTTTCATTTTTATTTTCTTCAGGCTGTTCTGCAGCAAGCAGGTTAGATATAACAATTAATAGTATGAAGAATGCTTTATATTTCATAAACATTGCAAATATAGGCTTAATTAAAATGATACTATAATCAAATGATTAATCTACAGTAAAAAGTGCTTTAGTTATTGTACAAGTATGATTATGTAAAAATTTATTTTTCTCTTTTATCTAGGTTTTATCTGAAATTGCCATTCGAGTAGCTGACATACAACTGTACGGACATTAAAGAAATCAGTATACAGCTGTATGAACATTGTGGTAATTTGCGTACTAAACAATGTCATCCCAGTGCTCCGACACTGGGATCCATTTTCCATCATCATTAGAAACGTTATATTTTAGCATAACTTTTAACTCACAAATTTAACTGGATGCCAGTGCTGGCTACTTTTATGACATCTATCATTTTATGTTTATAGTATTTTTTGCAAATAAACGTTCGTAGTTGTAAATTAAATGCAAAAAAATACTTGACACATTTGGTAAGTTGATTATTATCAGTAAAAATGAGGGTATTTTAGAGCTCGAAATCCACCTTATTCAAGTCTGCAGACTTTTCAATTAATTTCTCAATAAAAAATATAGCACAGTCTACTTCAGTGCGTACACGTACGCTTAATTTCTGTCATAAGGTGTGTTATATTTTTCTAAATCTTTTCTTTATAGGAGGGTCATTATGTCTAAAATTCCTTAAACATTAATTTTTAACTTAAACATTTATTAAATAGTGCAGTACTGCCTTACGCGTTGCTAATCCAAACTTTACTTGCTGTAAAATAACACAATCTGCTATATCATTGCTAATTTCGATACCTCTATTTATTGGTCCTGGGTGCATAACAATTGCATCTGGTTTTGCGTGCGATAGTTTTTGTGCATCAAGTCCATACAAGTGAAAATATTCTTTTTCTGAATAATTATTATTCATGCGCTCTTTTTGCAATCTTAAAAGCATAATTACGTCAGCATCCTTTATACCTTCGATTAATGAATAGTGAAGTGAATATACTTCAGGAAGATGCTTACAAATCAAAGTTGGTGGAGCAACCAAGCTTATTTTTGCTCCAAACATTTTTAGCAATCTTATATTTGATCTTGCAACTCTACTGTGCAAGATATCTCCACATATTACAACTTTTAGGTCCTTTATTTGCTTTTTATGACTGATAATTACGAGATAATCTGCAAGAGCTTGAGTTGGGTGTTCACTGCTTCCATCGCCTGCGTTGATTAGCGAGCAGTTGACATGCTTTGCCAATGTATTAATAATACCACTACTTTTATGCCTGATTATCATATAGTCAGGATTCATTGCATTTAGTGTTTTTATCATATCTTTTAGATCTTCCCCTTTGTTAATAGAAGAAGATTTTATTGGTAAAGTTATAACATTTGCTCCAAGGCTTTTTGCTGCTATTTCAAAAGATGCGAGCGTACGTGTTGAATCTTCAAAGAATAGGTTTATGACTATTTTATTTTTCAGAACATGACTATTTTCAACTTTTTCTTCAAGGTATTGGTTGGCTAATTTAGTTATATTTTCTACATCACCGATTGTGAGGTCTGAGATATTTAATAAATTCCTTCTCTTGTCCATAGCTCCTTTTTTGAGCTTATTCTACTTTCTTAATTTCAATTACACAACTCTAAAGTAAAGTAGAAGGAAGCTATAAAATTTTATTTCCACTTACATTCATCTGCTATCATAACAGCCTCAAAGAGATGCTTCTCAAGCTCACTTATAGGCAGAGTACTTTGTAGGTAATTTCCCCAAGATTTTAACACATCAGAAGTTTCAATACCTTCAACAATAGGATATTCTTGATTTTTTTTAGCATATAGCTCTTGAGCCTGTTTGCTTACAAAAAACTCCAATAAAGCTATGGCATTTTCTCTGTGTTTTGCGTTTTTTGTTACTGCTGCACCACTAATATTCACCATTACACCATCACTCGGAAAGAAAGCTCCTAACTTTTCTGTGATATTCTTTTTATTTTCTGATGAAAGGATTCTTGCAAAGTAGTAGCTATTTACTATTGCAACATTGCCTTCACCAGCGGCTACAGCATAAATTTGATCTGTGTCACCACCGCTTGGTTTTCTTGCCATGTTGCTTACAATTCCACTCACCCATTCTTTTGTTTTTTCAAAACCATTTTTTGCAATCATAAAAGCGATCAATGATCGGTTATATGGACTTGTGGAAGAGCGTACTAATATTTTCCCTTTCCATTTTTCATTCGCTAAATCTTCATAGGTACTTAATTCCTTAGGATCTACTGATTCTTTATTGTAAACCAATATTCTAGCTCTTTTTGTGAGACCAAACCAATAATCTTCATTATCTCTAAATTTTGCAGGTATGGCATTTTTTAGAGTCTCTGAATCCACTCGAGATAAGAGCCCTCTTTTTTTGGCTAAAATCAAATTCACCGCATCTGCAGTTAAAAACAAATCAGCTTCACCGCCATTTTCCATACGTGAAAGCAATTGGGAATAATCGTCAATGATATAACGTACCTTGATGCCAGTGGTTTTTGTAAAATCATCAAACAAACTATGTACTAATTCTTCTTTACGAGATGAATAAACGTTTACTACTTGTGAATCATCAATTCCGCTATTTTTATATAAAAAATTAACGACTATCAATAAAGCCGCTACTAAAGATATAAATATTAAACCTTTTTTCATAAACAAACCCCTTCCTTTTCATCATCTCAAGCTATCAAAATAGCAAGGTCTTAGCAAGTGTAAATCTTCAAAACGTTGCAGTTACAGTACTGGAATAGCGATAAAAAGAAGTACGAGCCAGATTTAATTAATAATATAAGTAATATCTGGATGGCCACATCGTTCAGCAACTACTTGTAACAATTTTGAACTAATCTTTTCTTGACTGCTTTTTACAGTTTTAATAGCTGTTTCATTAGGATTTTCACTATTAGCATTTTGTTTATGTAATAACAAATAATCTTTAAAATCAGTTTTGCTCCAATGATGAATTGTGCAAGCTAAAGTGAAAAGCAGTAGAGTGCCTGAAATTGCAACGATTGGCCAGTAAATAGTAGGATTTGTGTATGAACTTACTATATTGCTCAAACCACCTGTTGAATAAAGTGCTAAAGGGAAGGTTATGTTTCCAGTAATAAGAACTGTTCCTAAGATAGGAAGCCATATTCTATCATTGATTAATGAATTTACTTTACTCTTGTAATAGATTGGCTGGCCTGTAAGTTCTACGATGTTTGAATTACTTTTTGCTTTTTCTGGAAGAGAGTGAAACGTAAAGTAAACACGATTACCGTTGCTATATTTTAATACCAAAGACTTGATGCATTTCTCATCTTGCTTAAGTGTATCTAATATCTCACCTAAAACTTCTTGAGTGTCTCTTTTTGTAATCTTGTGCTCCTTAGTACGGACTGCTTGCATAAGTTCCCACGTAATTCCCAAGACTAAACAAGACGCTAATACCACGCCGAATATAGTAACAGGATTTACGCTGCCGATGAATCCAATGAATTCTCTTTGCTTCACAGCTAAAACGATTGACGTAATACAACATGCCGTAATAAGACCTACGAAAGGCATTGTAACTTTCTTCTTTTGCATCGTATATTTTACTTTCTGTAAAAATCTGTTTGTTTTTTTATTATCTCCAAGCAAAGAATTTTCAGAGCCGTCTTTCTTATATGATGGCGGAGAAGTTGAAGGTGTATCGCTATGCTGACTGAGATTTTCAAAAGGTTTTTTTTCACTTTCATTCCTATTACAAGGTTCATTAAATTCCGTTTCTTGTGAAACTGATCTGCTTAGAGTTGGATGTTGACTATCTGTTTGATTATCACGACTCTTTTTTGGAGATTCTGTATTTGGCTCTATGGATGCATAAATAGTTTCTGTATTTGCAACATTCGATTCTTTTTGCCTTTCTTCATCAGAACTTGATTCGCTAGCCGAATTTGTTTGTAACGCTGTGTTTCTAGGTGCTGGTGTTGGTGGAGTTGCTGCACTATTTTCACTCACCGTTGTATGAGAAACCAGTGTGACGTTATCTTTATTTCCTGATCCAGGCATATTCGCTCCAAAATTAATTACAATGTTATGTTGATTACGCTATAGTTATTAAGATATAGTGAATACTAATTTAAGAATAAATATTAGTATAAGAACTGCTGATCAAAGATCCTTTCATTCAAAGGGCAATCTTTGTCAAAAAGTAGAGTGACTGTATTTTCGTGATCTTTCTGTATTTTTACCTGCGATATGTCGTGAAATTCCTTGTAATCTGATACTACAAGTGCTGGACGATTTTTCACATCATTGATATCAATTTGCACTATTGTATCATTTGAGATTAGCGCTCCATTCCAACGCCTTGGGTAGTAGCTATTAATGGAAGTCAGTGCAAGTAAATTTGAATTAAGTGGTAAGATTGGCCCACCGGCAGAGAAGTTATATGCAGTGCTACCTGTTGGGGTAGACAATATAATTCCATCTCCTCTGAATTTTTCTACTTTTAGCTTATCATTAATGGTAATATTCATCTCCACTATTTGATTTGCATTTCTAAAGACATACACTTCATTTACTGCGATGTAATGGTGTTTTTTGCCACTTATGTCTGTGGCTTCCATTTTTAGTAAAGTTAGCTGAGTAGGAACTGCATGTTCTATATGATCAATTAGATCTTCAAAGCATTTATTCATCAAAAATCCGACGTTACCGGTATTTATTCCATACACATGTATATCTTTATTTCCTATGACGTAGTTGTGTAGGGTGCGTAGCATAAAACCATCGCCACCAACAACTATCAGCAGATCAACTTCATGCTTACCTGCTTCTGCTATATTGATAAAATTGAGTTTCTGTAGTAGTTTAGATACTTCCTGAGACTTGGGTAGCGAAGAAGCAATATAGCCTACATTTTTATATTTATACATGTTAAATCAAAGAGGGGAGGAACTAAAAAAGACTCCCGTATTTATCATTAAACTTAGCTATTTTACTATCCTTCTCCCCTGAACCGCTTGTCAAACTTCCAGTCCATGCAGGATGAGTAAGAGGATCTCTATCAAGCTTTATTCTTTGACCTTCTTTTCCATAAGTGGAATAAGTTTCAAACTCTTGACCATCTGTCATAACTATAGTAACTTTGTGATAATCGATTTCTGCCATTGTTCTTACAAATTTCTTACCAGCTAAGATTTTAGTGAATCTGGTTCATTTGGTCAATCATTATTGTGAAATATTGACAAAAAATAAATAAAGTAGTATTCTCAATGAAGAATGAAAAATTTTTTATGATTTTTGCTTTTCCTGGTCAGGGCTCCCAATTTGTAGGAATGGGAAAGAGCTTATATGATGAATTTTCAGTTGCAAGGAACGTATTTGATGAAGTAGATGACATATTGGGTAGAAAGCTGTCTCATTTGATTTTCAATGGCCCTATTGAGAAATTAACCATCACGGAAAACGCTCAGCCAGCTATAATGGCAGTGTCAATTGCAACGCTACGTGTTATGAAGCACGTATTTGGTGAATCTCTTTACAGCGTTCAGTATGTTTGTGGGCATTCAGTTGGCGAGTATACAGCGCTGTGTGCTGCAGGGGCATTGACGCTTGAGTCTGCGGTCAAATTGCTAAAAGTTCGTAGCGAAGCAATGCATGAAGCTTCACTGAAATGTAAAGGTGGAATGGTTGCGCTACTTGGAGCAGAAATAAGCGAAGTAGAAGGTATATTAAAATCAGCTCAAATTAATTGTGAAATTGCAAACGATAATGGTGGTGGGCAGGTAGTGGTGAGTGGTACTGCAGAGGCTCTTGAGGTCTTACCTGATTTATTCAAAAACTCAAGTGTCAAGAAAATGATAAAATTACAAGTTAGTGGGCCTTTTCATTCATCTTTTATGAAACCTGCTGATGAAAAACTTCTGGAATTTTTAAAAAGCATCAACATAACTCGCCCTTCGATTCCTTTTGTATCAAACGTTACAGCTAAGGAAGAAAGTGATCCAGAGATCATAAGAGCTTTGCTCGCTAAGCAAGTTGTAAGTAGAGTAAGATGGAGAGAGATGGTTTTATATATGACAAGCCATGGCACTAATAAGTTTGTTGAAGTTGGTCCTAACAAAGTTTTATCCAATTTAGTTAAAAGAATTGACCAATCTATCAGTGTGAAAAATATAGATAGTATTGGTGATATTAATAGCTTCTTTGATGAATCATTAGTACTAACAGCGAAAAATTTAAAAGTTGGGTTAAGTTAAAGCATATCTATGTAATATCATTCAAGTAGCTAACACTAGTTCCTTTATGATGGTGTCATCCCAGTGCTTGGCACTGGGATGGCTTTGTTGCATAGGTCAAATAAAAAGAACTGGCAGTTACTGACAAAATTCACTATAAGACAAGCATTTAACCTACTAAAGAAAAATATGCCACAAAAAATGAGAGTCAGTAACTGCCATGAATATAACAAATTTCTCCAAGAGAGGGGAAATATTTTTTATTACGTCAATGATGCCATAGAAAATTGGTACGAAAAAGGTCCAAAAATGGCTGGTGGCAACTATATTTATAGCGATAAGGTCGTGATTCTGGTTCACATAATAACTTATTTATTTAGAATAGGTCTGAGACAAACAGCGGGATTTATAGCAGGGTACCTTGAGCAAGTAAGGAAAAACTTGCAAGTTATTAGCTATTCCCAGGCCTCAAGAAGGCTTAAAAAACTTAACATCAAAATTAATGATCGAAGACATGATAAAAATAATACAGAAGATATTGAGATTGCCATAGATAGTACTGATCTACAATAATATTCCAGGTCATAGCAAGGCAAATGGTACAGATAGAAAGTATCGCCGCTATGAGCAAACAAGAAAACTGCATGTAATGCTAGAGATAGGTAGCAAAAAAGTTATAGCAGCAAAATACAGTGGCGGAGTTTATTCTGACCACTATGGAGCATGTGATCTTATTGCAAGGATTGATGTTAAATATAATATAAGCACACTATATGCAGACAGGGCATATAATCGAAAGAAGTTATACAAACTGTGCGATGAGCTTGACATAAAGACAAGGATTCCTCCGCAAAATAATGCAGTAGAGCATCCAAAGTTGGATTATATGGATGAGAGAAATTCTACAATCAAGCTCATAAAGTCATATGATGAAGATGGTATGAAGAGGTGGAAAAAAGAGATAAATTATGGGAAGAGATCTTATATAGAAAGTTTTTTCTCGCGACTGAAGCAAACATTTGGTTTTAGTTTTAGAAACAAATCTGAGGTTAATCGTGAGAGAGAACTGCTACTCAAGTGTTATTTGCTTAACAAATTTACTGATATAGGCATGGCTAAATTTGAGATAGCTTCATGAATTTATTCCACGTTACCTATTATCCGAAGAGTGATGCAACAAAGCCCGCTGGAATCCAGGAATCAAGAAGCCAGTGTCAAGCACTGAGATGACACCGAATGGGCTACCTAAACGACAAGGGGCTGTTTGAATAGCACCCTTCCGGTGTCTCAAACTACAACAGTTGTGAATAGAGAGTAATACGAAAAATTATACAATCAACGAACTACCTGTCATTTCATTTGGCTTTTTGAGTCCAAGTAGCTGTAAAATAGTAGGAGCAATATCAGATAATTTTCCATCTCTCAGTTTTAAATTTTCACAAGATATAATAAATGGAACTTTATTTAGAGTGTGCGCTGTGTGAGGTGTGTTATTTTCTTCATCGAACATACATTCCACATTACCATGGTCTGCTGTAACAATGAGTGCAGTATTACCCACTTCTTTGACAACGCTGAGTACTTTTGCAAGGCAATCATCTACAGCAAGCACAGCTTGCTCGGCTGCTTTTATATTACCTGTGTGTCCCACCATATCAGGGTTAGCGTAGTTTACAACTATCAGCGCAAATTCTTGAGAATGAATTTTTTTTACAAGCTCTTCTGTGAGCTCAAAGGCTGACATTTTAGGCTGCAAATCATAAGTTTTAACTTTTGGTGAAGGAATTAGTATTCTTTCTTCACCAGAAAAAGGTTCTTCTCTTCCACAATTAAAAAAGAAAGTCACATGCGCATATTTCTCAGTTTCTGCAATGCGCAGTTGCCGTAATTTATTGTCTTCTATTATCTGTCCCAAAGTGTTGGCAAAAGATTCAGGAGGAAAGAGATAAGGGATTTTTAAGTCCGCTTTATATTGCATCATACTTAAAATTGAAGAGAATTTTGCCACTTCAGTATAGCCTGCTTTACCAAGACAAATACTTGCCAATTGTATCATTCGATCAGCACGAAAGTTAGCCAATAGCAATCCATCTTCTGGTTTTATACCTTGATAATCTCCTATTATTGCGGGCCTGATAAATTCATCGGTTATATTATTTTGATAATTTTCATCAATAAGCGATACTGCATCATCATAACGAGGCGCCTTTGCAAATGCGATGGCTTCATAAGCTTCAATTGTTCTTTCCCACCTATTATCACGGTCCATAGCATAATAACGCCCAGAGACAGTGGCGATTCTTATATCATTTTCCTTTATGCTTTCTGTAAATTCTTGAATGCATCTTTTCCCTGAATTTAGCAGTGTGTCTCTGCCATCTAAAAATGCGTGTATTACAACTTTAATTCCGCGCTGTGATATCTTGTTTGCTAAAGCTGAAATGTGCTTTTGATGCGAATGAACACCGCCATCTGATATCAATCCCATTATATGGCATATGCCATTCTTACTTTTTAGATCATTAATAAAATTCTGTAGATTTGCATTATTTTCTATCGTTTCGATTGCTTGATTAATACGCTGAAGGCTTTGCATTACCACTCTACCGCTACCAATATTCATGTGACCAACTTCTGAATTGCCTATTTGGCCTTCTGGTAATCCAACATCAGTTCCACAGGCAGATAAACTGCACTTTGGATAATTAGAGCTAATATGTTGCCAACAAGGTGGATTTGAATTGCTAATAGCATTGTATTTACTATTTTCTATTCCATTACCCCAGCCATCTAGTATACATAAAACGACTGATTTAAAGTTCATATAAAAGTTAACATCGAAACCCTCAATGGTACCAAAAACAAACTCTTCTCACAACTTTTGTGTTAAAATAAGAGATAGAAAAAGCTGCTTGGAGGCAATGGTATATGAAGTTTTTCATAAAATATTTTATTAAAGTGATTGACAGTTGCTGAAGTGTTTACTAAAACACTTGCATAGCTTTAATAGTGAGGTCAAATGAGTTATAGTCAATATGTAAAGGATAATACTTTAGCAACATCAGGTGCTATAATTAATGTTGATAGATTAGTAAACTTTTTAAAAAGCAATACAAACATTACAAGACTTATTTTACGATGTTCAAAAATTAATTATGAGGTTATAAAAGAATTAGCTCAGCTTTCTCATCTTACTTCACTTGATCTAAGTTGCAGTTATGTTGGTACAGAAGGTGCAAAGATTTTAGCAAGCGGGAATCTTATAAATCTTACTTCGCTTGATTTAGGAGGAAACGAAATTGGTGATGAAGGTGTAGAGGCTTTAGCCAGTGGAAATCTTACAAGTCTTACTGAGCTTAAATTATATGATAATAAAATTGGCGATAGGGGGGCAAAAGCTTTAGCAAGTGGAAACCTTAAAAAGCTTACTTTACTGAGTTTAGGATGGAATGAAATCAGTAATGAAGGTGCAGAGGCTTTAGCAAGTGGAAATCTTAAAAATCTTATTACACTTAAAGTATATGATAACAGCATTAATTACAGAGGTGCACAGACTTTGGCGAGTGGAAATTTGGTGCGTCTTACTTCGCTCATTTACAATTATTGCAGTATTGATGAAACATTGCCAAAAAATGTCCTTCCTCAATTAAAAAGGAAATGTAATAAAAGAAAAATAGGAGAGGAGCCAGATAGCAAGCTAAGTGAAGCGCAGACATCTTTGCATTTTGACAGTAAAGGCTTTAAACCTATATAACTTCACACGTTTTGTCTGTTTAAGAGACAAAAAAAAGGTAGTGAATTTTGGGCTAAAAGTGAAATGTACAGATTGTATAAAATAGTGCTCCCCGGGCCGGATTCGAACCAGCGACCAATTGGTTAACAGCCAACTGCTCTACCACTGAGCTACCGAGGAATAAACTGCTTTCAACTTATCACATTGAACGCCGATTGTAAACGATTTTTATGTAGACTTTAGACCTAGATATCATTCCAGTGCATGGAGCTGTAATCCAGTCTTTCTTACCAACAAAAACTTAGAATAACTTTTGTTCTTAAAAAATTTCTAGATTCCAGACTCATGTTTCAATGTTAAACAAGGTACAATAGAATTGAGTAGGGTAATTTCTAGGGAATTATTCTATTCTAGAAAAAGTAAAATGTCATCCAGATAGACTAATGTACAAGGTAAGCTGAATGTCTATAAGGAAAAACAGCAAGGCATTTTAGGATTTGCTATAAATCGCATCAGGAGCTCAAGAGTACAGCTTACAATTACAGATAGGTATAGTTGAGTTTAAAGTAACTACATAAATTTACTACAATTTTCATACCTATAAGCTGCTATGCAACAAAGCCCTGTGTGGGTATAATTTTGACAGGATACAAAGCTTAATGGAGAAAGTTACGAACATCAGTGAAAAACATGGCAATTTTATTCTCATTTGCAGCTGCTATCACGTCTTGATCTTTCAATGAGCCACCTGGCTGAATTATAGCTGTAATTCCATGCTTTGCACTTTCTACTATACTATCTGGAAATGGAAAAAATGCATCCGAAGCAAGCGCTGCGCCTTTACATTTTTCACCTGCTTTTTTTACTGCAATATTCACACTATCTATTCTGCTTGTTTGTCCTGCACCGATGCCAATAGCACAACCGTCTTTTGCTATCACTATTGCATTGGATTTTACATGTTTACATATTTTCCAAGCAAAAATAAGATCTTCCTTCTCTTTTTTTGTTGTAGTGCATTCTGTCACTCGGTTTATTTCTTCTACTTTTACTGTATGGTTATTATTTTCTTGCACTAAGAAGCCGCCAACAACATTTTTGATTTGATATTTTGCATTTTGCTGAAGAGATTGATGAATAATCACTCTTAAATTTTTCTTTTTTTGTAAAATTTTTAGTGCCTCATTGTTTACCGATGGTGCTATCACCACTTCCAAAAATATCTCGTTTAATTTCTCTGCTAGCTTTAAATCTATCTCCCGATTGAAAGCAACTATTCCACCAAAACTGCTTATTTCATCACATGATAGAGCTTTTTCATATGCTTTTAAAGCACTATCACTAACAGCAGCGCCACATGGATTATTGTGCTTTATTATCACTGCTGCAGGTTCTTGAAACTCAGAAATTATGTTAAGTGCAGACTCTATGTCGACTATATTATTATAGCTCAACTCTTTTCCATGTATTTTCTCCAGTGGATACTTGCTAAATTGATTGCTATAAAATGCAGCTTTTTGATGAGGATTTTCACCATATCTGAGTCCTTGTGCTTTACATCCATATAAAGTAAAAAACTCTGGTAACTCATTGCTTTTACCCTGTGATAAAAACCAATTGTAAATATTAGAATCATACTGTGCAGTCAGAGCAAATGCTTTAGTTGCTAGATGTTTTCTATATTCTAATGTTGTCTGATTGTTATTTTTGATCATCTCAGCTTTCAGTGTTTCGTAATCTTGAATGCTAGAAATCACTGAAGTGAAATGAAAGTTTTTTGCTGTAGCTCTAATTAATGCTACTCCACCTATATCTATTTGTTCTATGATTTGCTTCTCACTTGAGTTGCTATTAACCGTTTTCCAAAATGGATATAAGTTAGTTATAAGCAGATCTATCGGCTTAATTTCTAGATTCTGCATTTCCTTTTCGTGCCTTTTTCGATCACAGAGTATTCCTCCATGAATTTTAGGATGTAAAGTTTTCACTCTGCCATCTAGTATTTCTGGAAATTGTGTGTAATCTGAAACTTCTTGCGTTTTTATTCCCGCACCTGATAGCACTTTATAAGTATTCCCTGTTGAGAGAATTTCTATTTGTTGCTGCATCAAAAACGATGCAAGTTCAATTATATTTGTCTTATCGTATACTGATATTAAAGCTCTTTTAATTTTCATATGGAAGGTTTCTTAAGATTATATCTAAGAAAAGAAAATTTGTCTATATATAGCTACTACGTCATACCACTGCGGTATCTCGTTGTAGATTCCGCTAACAAGCACATAGCTGTACGAACATTGTGATACAAGAGACCAAGAAAGATGTCATCCCAGTCCCCAGACACTGGGATCCAGAAAACTTCACTTTAAATGAGCACACCAGGTGGCTGTACAATAGAAACTGGATTCCAGTGTCAAGCACTGGAATGACACCATCTACTACTCAAATTACCTGCAAATTGCAATGTTCGTACACCAAAACGCGGTATCTTGTTGTAGATTCCGCTAACAAGCAGCGGAATACCAAATTGTAGAAGTTGCTTTAGCTCTCCTCACCCTCCTTTCAAAGTAGTCTATTCTATAAATTTTTTTGTTAAACTTGATTTTAAGCCACGAACAAAATCTTTAATATCGCAAGGATTTCTTCCTTCCATTTGTACAACTTTAGGAATTAAAGTACCACCTTTTAAACTTATATGCATATTATCATTAATGATCTCACCTTGTCCTGAAGTGAAGGCTTCAAATTCAGCATCAAGTATCTTGATACGTTTATTCTCTACCTTAATGAATGCTTTTGGATAAAATGCTTTAACCTTTCTATAAGCAATTTCACAGGCGTCACTTGCGTAAATTTTATAGTCTTTTACTTTGTCAGCATAGCACGCATCGTTATCGCTCTGTTTTAAGGGAACTTGCTTTTCAATTTCGTTTAGTACTTTCAGCAGTAAATCACTACCTAATTCAGACAATTTATCATACAACGTCTTATAATTATCGCTTTTTTCAATAAGAAATTTTTTCTGTTTTAAAATAGGGCCAGAATCTAATCCTTCATCTAGCTGCATAATGCTAACTCCGGTTTCTTGATCTCCGGCTAAAATTGTGTGCTGTATCGGAGCTGCACCGCGCCACCTAGGCAGCAATGATGGATGAATATTAATACAACCATATTTGGGAATATTTAAAATTTCTTTTGGAAGTATCAATCCATACGCAGCAACAACTGCAACGTCTGGCTTAAAATTTCCAAACTTTTCTTGCTCTATCGAAGATTTTAAAGAGGCAGGAGTACATACCTCTATGTCACTTTTTTCAGCAACGATGTGTACTGGGGATTTTGTTAACCTCTGCCCACGTCCAGAAGGTTTTGGAGCTTTGGTATATACTGCTACTATTTCACTCTGTAATTTCAATAGTAAGTTTAACGCACCAACAGCAAACCCCGGCGACCCCATGAAAATAATTCTCATGGTGTTTTTGCTTTAAGCTAACTTACTATTTACAATTTCTATTAATTTAGCAAAATCATCCTTATGATTAACAGCCATCTCAGCAAGAATTTTCCTATTTAAATCAATTTCAGCAAGTTTAAGACCATGCATAAATTTACCGTAAGTAAGTCCATGTTCTCTTACTGCTGCATTAATACGTATTATCCACAAACCACGAAAATCACGTTTACAGGTTCTTCTGTCTCTGTAAGCATATTGGAGTGCTTTTTCAACTCTTTGTAATGCAATTCTATAACAATTTTTTGCCCGTCCTCTATAACCCTTTGCTAGTTTCAATATTTTTTTATGACGAGCATGAGTAGTGACTCCACGTTTTACTCGAGCCATTTTTATTTTACCTCCATTTTGTTAAATACCATAAGGCATATAAAGCTTAACTATACGCGAGTCAGATTTACTAAGAATCGTCGTACCACGCTGATTACGAATATTAGATTTACTTCTCTTTACCATACCATGTCTTTTACCTGACTGAGTAGAGATGACTTTACCCTTAGCTGTAAGGTGAAAGCGCTTTTTGACAGAAGATTTGGTTTTTAATTTTATTTTCGTCATATTCTAAACAAATTTACAAACACCACTATTTAGTTCTTTATTAGTAATTAAGTATGAGTATAGATAATTTTATTAAAAAATCAAATTAAAATTGTATTTTAAAGCAGCTTGAATGTAATCACACCCAGTATATGTGTTATACCTTCTTTATCTCCAATTGGCAACAATACTTGCCTCATTTTAACACTTTCACTTTCTTCCTCTTCGTTAATTGAGCATTTACTCTCTATTACAGTCTCAAGTTTATCAATAACTGCATCTATTTTATATAGCCGCAAAAATGGTGCATCAATTGCATACTTATCATCGATGTACATCTTTTTTTCAAAACCATAGAATTCAATAGCTTTTTCTCCTGCATTTTCACAAATATAACCTCGATCTTTAACTTCAATGATAAAACAATGCTGCCATGACTCCATGATTTCTGCAGTGTCTATTTCATGTCTTTCTGGCCATTCTCTATCTGATCCTTTTATATCACTCCAATGTTGAGTAACTATATTCACTATTCTTCTTTCTTTGCCTGCATAATTTTCCATTCGAAATTCCACATATAAAACACAGATATGAGGTAAATTTATCGTGAATGTATTGATTTTTTCTTACTAAAGGATGTAGATTATTGAAAATTCTCATCCTGTTTACACAACAGGTAATGATAAATTAAGTATAATAATTAGAGCATAAAAATTATTAAATGAGGAAACTGTGAAATAAAAAAATTCTATTTTTGCAATATTTTGGCTAACGAATAGAATTAGTTCCACTTTCTAAAGTTATTGCACTTAATAAATAACTAGATGGAGTTTCTTCCTTAGCACTACTATGGCTTTTATTTTTTCTATTATAAAACCAACATTTAAATGGTACAGCTGCTGCGATAGCTGCTACCAAAGCTACTGCTACTGCTAACATACCTACTGTGAACACTATATTATTTTTCTCGTTTGAAGGTGTTTCCAATAATTTAAACCCTCTCAAGTTTGTATCATGAATCATAGGATTACCCAAAATATTCGTCGTATTTTGAACACTTTCTATATTTCGCATTGTAATTCCATTGCTAGCGTTTGATTTTTTCATTTCTTCCATTACTTGTTTTAAGTTTGGTAGTTCTGTTGTTGTATTTTCAATATCACCAGCTTCCAGCTTTTGCAAGTTCTCATTACTCAAAAACTCTTTGAGATACTTTTCATAAAACTCTTTGGCATTATATCTTTTATAACTTCGTATTTTCCCACTCTTGAGATCAGAAACAATATCATCAATCATCACTTTTGGATTTTCTGCATGCACTATTTCTCCTTCAGCAACAAGAATACGATAAGATGTATCGTCAAGCATACATACATACTTAAGTTTTAAATCACCTCCTCCCAATAGAAAATATATTGTTCTGTTTTGTTCTACATCTCGCAATTCTGATTCAATACTAATCCATCTATTCCTTTTTTCCTTATTGATTGATCTTTTTTTTCCTACAGTATTTTTAAATCTTCTTGACATATATGACCCCCAAGCTGACCAATATTTCCTTATGTATAAAAGATAAATTATTTAAGTCCACATCTTTTCACTAAGATTTTTATATTTTTATTATACTAAATAATACATATATTAATATCTGAATTTCTCATTGCAATTTATTATACCTTAGTAAAAACGATATAAAATTAGAGAAAGAGTTATAAAATTTTTTGTAAGACAGGAAAATTTCTTCTCCTTTGGTTCCAGAGCATATAAGTGCTGTAAGAGCTAAGTTGATGGCACTGTTGTGCCATCAAACTCTGGAATCTTACTCGACACTAATCTGAGAAGATAGATGTGCTACCGATGTAGCATTGCTGAGCAAAGATTCTATTTCTGATGTAGATCCGGAATGCTCAAGTTGAGCTTGTTCAGGAAGGTTTTTCATCGCTTTTTCAACATCGTAGCTACCTTCCCTATTTTTTCTATGCCATACAAAGTATCCTAATCCTGCAAAAGCTACTGCTAGCACTCCACCAAATATACCACCAGCAATCCCTGCTATTCCTATATACTGTCCTCCATTTATTTCGGGTAATTTAGGCCCTTCCACATCTGTGCTATTAAATATAGAATGATCTAACACTTCTTGTGAATTACTATCAAAACGGGAAACACTACTTATATCTTCAGGAGTAATTCCATAACTAGCATTTGATTCTTCTATTTCATTTATTACGTCATTAATCTCTTTAGTAGTTACTTTGCTTGATGCAAAATCGAATTCTTGTTTTGTTAAAGAAGCTGATTCGATAGTTACATCTTCCTGCATCTGATAATCAATTTCTTCAGTAGTAGATTCTCTCAATTGGCTATTTTCATCAGTTCTTTCTTTTAGCTTTTTTGAACTATCCTTACCCAATTCATCTACAAGGTTTTTTAGATATATTTTCTTAAATTCTCTATAATTATATTCTTTACCTTTTTCTATTTCTCCACTCTTAAGACCTAAAATAATTCCATCTATTGTCGATTCACGAATTGCTTGAGGAATGTCTATTGAATTTACTATTCCTGTAACCAAGCCTATCTCAGCTGCTCTAGAAGATATAGAGAGGTCTTTTACTGTTAAATTCTCTCCTTTAATTAAAAATTCTACTCTTCTGTTTTGTTTTATACTTTCCAAGTCAGATACAATTCTAATTGTTGGACCATCCATCTCCTGCTTATTTGTTGTTTCTCTCTTTCGCATGCTATTCTTAGTGTTTTGGAATTTTTTTGGCATTTCACACTCCTTAAATGAATTAATAAAAGTATTATTTGAATTAACAAATACTTCTCTATGTTAGTGGATAAAATATTTAAACCTATATCTTTTTATTAAAATTTTTATATAAAAGTTACCTTTATTATACTAAGTAATGTATATATTAATATTTAGATTGATAAATTGATTTTACTTCTGTTACAACTTATTATGCATAGATAACCTCAGTAAAAACGATGAAGCTAAACGAAATTAGAGAAAGATTTATAAAATTTTTTGTAAATAATAATCATGAGCAAGTTCCTTCTTCTCCTTTGATTCCAGAGCATGATCCAACACTCATGTTTACAAATGCTGGTATGGTACAGTTCAAAAACATCTTTACCGGCACGCAAAAAACTGAAATGAAACGTGCCGTCTCAAGTCAAAAGTGTCTCAGAGCAGGTGGTAAACACAATGATCTTGAAAATGTTGGCTATACATCTCGGCATCACACATTTTTTGAAATGCTCGGAAATTTTAGCTTTGGTGATTACTTTAAAGAAACTGCGATAGAATTTGCGTGGAAATTTATTACTGAAGAATTGTCTCTTGATAAAAACAGACTATCCATAACTGTTTACCACACTGATGATGAAGCATATGAAATTTGGCGTAAGATAAGTGGCTTTTCAGATGATAAAATCATAAGAATTACAACAGATGATAACTTTTGGAGCATGGGCAATACTGGTCCATGTGGCCCATGTTCTGAAATCTTTTACGATCATGGAAATTCCGCTTTACATGAAGACGACAGAATTGTTGAAATTTGGAACCTGGTGTTCATGGAATTTAATAAAGATGAAGAAGGTAATTTACAAAAATTACCAAAAAAATGCATCGATACCGGAATGGGCCTTGAAAGAATAGCAGCTGTTATGCAGAACGTTCATGATAACTATGATATTGACCTATTTTCTGCTCTGGTAAGTAAATCGCAAGAGTACTGTGGAAATACGGAAAATAAAGTAGCTCATAAGATTATCGCAGATCACCTTCGTGCAGCTGCATTTCTCATCGCAGAAGGAGTGCTTCCTGGAAATGAAGGAAGAAATTATGTACTACGCAGATTGATCAGGAGAGCAGTACGTTATATCCACCTACTTGGATATAATGATTCTCTATTGAACCTTGTTTTTCCTGCACTCATAGATGGCACAAGTTTGGCTTATATGGGAGATGCTTATCCAGAGCTAATCAGAGCTAAAAGCTTAATAGAAACAACGTTAAAATCAGAGGAAGAAAACTTTAAAGACACTTTAATGAAAGGCATTAATCTCTTGGACAAATTCACTGCAGATTTAAAATCAGGTGACACTCTATCTGGAGAATCAGCATTCAAACTATATGACACTTATGGATTTCCTTTGGATATCACACTTGATATTTTGAAAGAAAGGAAAATAAATTTTGACCAAAAAGGTTTTGATAATGCAATGAAAGAGCAAAAAGAAAGAGCACGTGCTAATTGGACTGGATCTGGTGAAAAATCTGTTGAACAAGTATGGTTTAATTTAATCGATCAGTTTGGCAAAACGGAATTTGTTGGTTATGAACGTGATGAAGTAAAGGATGCAACAGTACTCGCAATAATTTCCTCTAAAAATGAAGTAATTGATTCTGCAAAAGAAGGAGAAAAGATAACTATTATACTTGATAAAACACCTTTTTATGGAGAGTCAGGTGGACAAGTGGGAGATATTGGAAATCTTATACAGTCTGATGGAAGTATGGTAACAGTCGAAAATACCAACAAGATTAATGACTTGTATTTGCACAGGTGCGTCGGCTCAATTTGTAAAGGTAACACAGTTACAGCTAGTATTAATAAAAAAAGAAGACAAGACTTAAGAAGAAATCATTCAGCTACACATCTTCTACACTTTGCACTCAGAAAAATCTTAGGTGATCACGTTACTCAAAAAGGTTCTCTAGTCGCACCAAATAGACTAAGATTTGACTTTAGTCACAATAAGCCAGTCACTCAGGATCAGCTGTCTTCAGTAGAAGATATAGTAAACTCTCTAATCAGAGAAAATCTTTCTACGTCCACAAAAGTTCAAGGTATGGATGAGGCAATAGACGAAGGAGCGATGGCCTTATTTGGTGAAAAATATGGTGATAATGTTAGGGTTGTAAAAATTGGAGATTCAAAAGAATTATGTGGTGGTACACACGTGGAGCGTATCGGAGAAATTGGTTTGTTTAAGATAGCAGCAGAATGTTCCGTTGCATCTCGAGTAAGAAGAATTGAAGCTTTAACCGGTCAAGAAGCAATTAATTATGTACGCAATAACGAAATTAGCTTAAAAAAAGTTGCAGAATGCGTAAAAGCACCAGTAAATGAAATAATAAGTCGACTCAGTATTTTAAGCCAGGAGCGCAAAGAATTTGAAGTCAAAATAAAAAATCTTTATAAAAAGCTTATCAGTGTAGAAACTGTAAAAAGTACCGAAATAAATGGAATAAATTTCGTAAGCCACACTTTCAATAACGTTCCAGGAAGTATAATAAGGGAATTTGCTCTACAGCAACAAAAACCGAAAACTGTAATAGCCTTCATGGTAACAGAAAAGGATAAAACAGTTTTGATTGTCAAAGTAAGTAAAGATTTAACTAATAAGATCAATGCAAAAGAGCTAGTATCTACTGTAACCAGAAGGGATTGCGGTGGAAATGCCGAACTTGCCCAAACAGGCTGTGATAACAATAAAATAGATGATGCCATTACAGCAATCCATAGCAAAATAACAGCTTGCAAAAACTAATACACCTACTACCTCGGTATCTTTTAACCGTGAACGGAATCGTCAAGGTATTATGCAAATAGGGGTAGAGAAGACTTAACTGTCAAATGAGCATATCAGGTAATAAGATGTAATAGTTTAGACTTGATCTGACAGGCATGAATTAACTGACAGAAGAATTAACAAAGTCAAAACCAAAATCAGCATCCTGTTTAATGCTATCAATATTTTTCTGATAAGCAATATGCATACTATCAAAAAAGGTTTGCATAGGAGTCTTACCATAGCAATATTTACCTGAATGTGGTCTAGATCTATTGTAAGAATGCACCCAATGGTCTACGTCTAACTGAAGTTCTGCCAAAGAGGTGTAAATTTTCTTTCTAAAGATAATATTGTAACATTCATCTTGCATAGTTCTGTGGAACCTTTCACATATGCCATTAGTCTGTGGAGAACGAGCTTTGGTTCGAGAATGATCAATATTTTCTACCCCTAAATATAGCTGGTAAGCGTGATTTTCAGGTCTGCCACAATACTCTGTACCACGATCCGTCAAAACACGTAGCAATGATACTTTCTGTTCATCAAAGAACGGTACTACCCTATCATTAAGAAGATCTGCAGCTGTGATAGCAGTCCTTTCTGTGTAAAGCTTAGCAAAAGCAACTCTGGAATAGGTATCAACAAAGGTTTGCTGGTAAATTCGTCCAATACCTTTGATATTACCAACATAATAACTGTCTTGGCTACCTAAGTATCCTGGATGCTCTGTTTCAATTTCTCCATGGGCCTCTTTTTCTTCCTTAGCCTTTTCTAGAGCTGTTATCTGTTCTTCTGTTAAAATGATACCATCCTGAGCTACTTTTGCTTCTAATGCCTTTAACCTCTTTTTAAAATTTTCAAGATCGTTTCTTTGCCACACTGATCTTATTCCACTTGCAGAGATGAGAATTCCTCTCTTTTTCAGTTCGTTTGCTGCTCTTTCTTGTCCGTATGCTGGAAACTCTATTGCTATTTCAACTACTGCTTTTTCTATATCCTCCGACACTCTATTTGCATACAATGGCTTGCTTTTGCTTATCTCGTGTAAAGCCTCTTCTCCTCCTGTTTCATACAGTTCTTTGAAGCGGTAAAATGTATCCCTTGAATATCCCATTACTTTACACGCCTGTGATACATTTCCTAATTGCTTTGCAAGTTCTAGCAATCCCAACTTTGGTTTTAGTATTTTTTCTTGTGTTGTATTCATATCTGACACTCCTTTCCTTTAAAACTTGTCTATATTTTTATCTTACTTTGTTTGCTTGTCAGATCAAGTCTAAACTATTACAATTAAGTTTACGCTCGCAATTTTTCCAAAGTCGCCTACATTTTTCCAACCAGGCAAAAGAAGATCTCTCAACAACCCATCTTTTTGGCAATACAGCAAAGGTGCTTCACCTCAACAGTTGCACCAATAGTTACTTTCATCTGTGTTGCAAAATTTTCTCCAGTGTAGCCTGCATCAACCAGTATGTTTTTAACTTCAGAGAGACTTTCTTTAGCATTTTTAACCATTGTCAAAGCACTGCTACGATCAGTTATTTCTGCCGTTGTTATATGAATTGCGTGTGTCAAACCTTGTGTATCAACTGCGATATGACGCTTTATTACTGAAATTTTCTTGCCAGCATCATAACCTTTTTCTTCAGCAGTATCGGTATTTTTTACACTTTGGGCATCAATGATGCAGAAGCTTGTTTTGGTATTCCGACCACTGTTCTCTCCAACCAATTTTTTTTAAGACAATTTCTAGAACATTTTCTCTATCTTCATTCGTTTTTTTACTCCATTTCTTGAAGTAATCGTAAAAATTTCGCCATCTTGGAAACTCTTTTGGAAGCATTCGCCATTGACAGCCACTTTTTAGTACATAAAGCACACCACAAAATAACTCATATAAACCTAATCTTCTTGGCTTTGTTTTCTTTCGCACGCTTTCTAAAATTAGTCTAATCTTTTCGAATTTTTCACAACTTATGTCACTTGGATATGTATTCCTCATACTTTACCTCATGTCAACTATACCTCATCTTAACATATTCAGAGATCACTTACAGGCTCTTAGGTTAATATAAGCTTCCATTCAATTTAATACACTACAATATTACATATATTAGCTAATTTGTTAATAGATTTACAAATATTAAATTATTGCTATTCTAAATTTAAGTGTTAGTTAACTGAGTTTACAATGAGTATTAGAAATTTTTTTACCAAGGCAATCGTTCTCCTTTTAGTTTGCTTATTAATCTTTATGGGGATTGGCAATCTTTTATCAAATGATGATGAAAGGAAAGAATTAGCTAAAGTAGGAAAGGAAGTTATAACATCAGATGAATATAAATTACTATATCAAAATTATGAAAAGCAAATTTCTGGATCTGATGTAAGTAAAGAACAAGTAAAAAAGCTGAAATATGATTTACTTAACGCACTTATAGAGCAAAAGCTATTGTTTAACCTAATTAGCGAACTTGGATTAAAAGTTGGAGAAGAATCTATCAAAAGCCATATAAAAAATACCAAGTATTTTCAGGACGATAAAGGAGAATTTGACCATAATAAATTCCATCAAACTCTAAATAGCCTGCATATAACAGAAAAGGAATATATAGAAAAACTAGAGAAAATCCTGCCTGCAATGATGTTCATGACTTCGTTATTTAAAGATAATTATCCGGTAACTTTTGGTGAGGGTGTTGATGAGCAGATATACAAAAATCGCTACCAAACTAGAGTAGTTGATATTGTTAAAATAACTGAGGATGCAATTACAGACGTTCCTGAACCAGATGATCAAGCCTTACTTGATTTGTATGAAAGAAATAAGTCCAATTTTTATTACCCTGAGTATCGAACTGCGCAATACATTTCTCTGGATCAAAAATATTTTGAAGATCAAATCAGAATTTCAGATGAAGAGGTTGATAGTATAATAGAACATCAGGAACTTAAAAATCAAAGAGACATATTTAATGTGATATTTCCTACCAAAGAAAAAGCTGAAATAGCAAGAAGAGCACTTGAAGAAAGTAAAGCAAGCTTTGAACAAATAATAGAAGAGTTTAATAAAGTGAAACTCGATGAAACCAGAGTAAATAATATAACTAAGGATTTCTTACCTGAAAATATGAGAGAAAAGGTATTTGCTCTCAAAACAGGTGAAGTAAGTGAAGTTTTAACAAGCAATTTTGGATGGCACGTAATAAAGGTAGAAAGCATACATCAAATCTCTGATGAAGACTTGGTTGATTTAAAAAAAGACATAAGGTCAGTTTTAACCAATCAAAAGTCTTTTGAAAAAGTCAATGATTTCATAAATCAAGTGAATTATAAGATATACAATGGTGCAACGATTGAAGAAATCTCCAATAATTACAATTTACCTATACAAACTATTGGTCCAGTAGATGCTAGTGGAAAAGACCAAAGTGGTAATGAAGTAGGAAATTCCAGTGATTTCATTTCTTTCATTTTTTCACGCGAGAAAGATCAGAAGAATTATTTTAAGGGTGTTGGAGATACTGTTGTTGGTGTAAAAATCAGTGATATCGTTCCTCCTAAATTACAAAATTTTGAAGAAAGTAGGGAATCAGCCATAAAGCTTTGGCGTAGTGAATTTATAAAAGAAAGAATGTTTAAAATGGGACAAGAAGTAGCAATTCAACTAAGAGAAAAGACAGATTTGGAAGAAATGCAAGGTATAAAATTGGTTAAAGGCCAGCAAATACAACGCAATGAACAAAACTACCCTTTTTCTTTCATAGAAGAGATTTTCAATATGAAAACAACTAATTCGGTAACAGATCCTATTCAATACAATAATGAAATTATAATAGGCGTTCTAAAACAAATGCATTCATCAAATGGTAAATTAAACATGCTTGACACCGGAAAACGTGTGATGATATCGCTAAAGGAACAGTTAATTAGCTATCTAAAATCAAAGTATAGAGTAGAAGTTAATCATGCTATGATTGATGATATATAAAAAAGTTTATTATCTTCCTTTTATGAGTGATTGGAGGGGGCTATATTGTATTTTTAGGTAAAAGAGGTACAATTAGTTTGACTTGAGCTGTTTATTGTATTTAAATTGTAATTAATATATGAATAAAGGTTGACATGGCAGTTAAAATAAGGTTAGCAAGGTTTGGGGCAAAGAAACGTCCTTTTTATAGGATAGTTGTAGCCGATTCACGAGCACCAAGAGATGGGCGCTTTATTGAGAGAATAGGACAATATGATCCAATGTTGCCAAAAGACAATAAAAATCGTGTTGTGGTAAAAGCTGATAGATTAAAACATTGGCTAAGTGTAGGAGCGCAAGCAACTGAAAGGGTAATGTGGTTCATTAAAAAAGGCATAGTAGATTTAGAAACAGAATCGAAAAAAATAGAAAAGAAAAAAGTTGAGAAAGTACAAGGGCAAGAAGCATAAGTCCTCTTAAATGCTAAACACTGATTTAACAAAAAGTAGTAAATTAGATGATATTGTATCTTCTGATTTATTGGCTATGAATGACTTTATCTTCAAAAATGTCAATGATGAAGGTACTAAGCTTGCTACCGATATTACATCTCATCTTATTAATTCAGGAGGAAAAAAGATAAGGCCTAAGCTCATTTTTATTATTTGTAAAATGCTGAATTACTCTGGAGAGAGTAGGATCAACATTGCTGCATCGGTAGAATTTATACACAACGCTACTTTACTTCATGATGATGTGCTTGATGAAAGTAAGGCACGCCATGGAGTTGCAACAGCAAATAAAATTTGGGGGAATAAATCAAGCATTTTAGTTGGTGATCTATTATTGACCTTAGCATTTAGATGGCTTATAGACTGTGGGAATTTAAGTGTTCTCTCTATTTTATCTAAGGCATCTAATTTGCTTGTCAAGGGTGAGATAAAGCAGATGACAACGCGTTTTGACCCTAACACAATTAGAAAAAATTATTTTAATATCATTGGAGAAAAGACAGCATCTTTATTTTCTGCATGCTGCGAGGCTGCATCAGTAGTATCTGGAGCCACAAGTGACGAAACAGAGAGGCTAAGGAATTTCGGGTTTAATTTTGGTATGGCATTCCAAATAATTGATGACGTGCTAGATTATACTGCTAATCAAGGCACTTTAGGAAAGCAACTTGGAAAAGATTTCTTTGAAGGTAAAGTTACTTTACCTTCTATTATAGCATATGAAAAAGGCAGCCCATCAGAACAAAAATTCTGGGAGAAATCTTTCTCTTCAGCTAGACACAATTTTGACCAAGCATTACAATATATTAATCATCATAATGCCATTCATGTTTCTATGGAAGAAGCTAAACACTATATTAATATGGCGCAAAGTAATATTGATACTTTTTCTGATTCTCTTTATAAAACTGCTTTGATTGACTTTTTAAATGCAAGCATAGAAAGACAAGGATAGCTAACGCTTGATATTTTTAGATTGATTGTTATATATTTATTAAGTTTGTAAGGGTGAATGATATGTCAGATAGTAATAAAGAGAAAAAAAAGAAATTTGCAGATATGGTCAGTAAACGAAAAGGGGATGATCAAGAAGATCAGCAAACAGGTGATTTAAGTGAAGAGCTTAATATATTAAAAGAACGTGCAGTTCAGCTTGAAGATCATTTACGTCGCGCTGTTGCGGATAATGAAAACGTTAAACGTATAATGCAAAAGCAAATTAGCGATGCAAGTGATTATGCAGTCACAAAATTTGCACGTGATATGATCGACTCTTGTGACAATTTAAAAAAAGCAATGGAAAACTTGAAAGATGATGATCCTATTCATGAAGGAATAAAAGTGGCGCACCAAAAGATTGTGAGTGATCTAAAAAAACATGGAATAGAAGAAATAGATCCAATAGGTAACTCTTTTGACAGCAATTTACATCAAGCTGTTGTGGAAAGAGAAGATAATGAAAAAGAGCCTGGCACTATTGTAGAAGTACTACAAACTGGTTATACAATTAAAAATAGGTTGCTTCGTCCTGCAATGGTTATTCTTTCTAAAAAATCTGCTGATTGCGAAAGTAACTAATAAAACACTCAAGGTATGGAAGAAGTTGTCTTCTCAGGTATTCAGCCAAGTGGAGTATTACACTTGGGCAATTATCTTGGTGCAATTAAGCAGTGGATAGGCTTGCAGGATAAATATAAATCTCTTTTTTGTGTTGTTGATCTGCATGCAATCACAGCAAATAAGCTTCCCGCAAATGAATTAAAAAATAATATTTTTAAAGCAGCAGCAACTTATATTGCATGTGGAATAGATCCGGAAAAGTCGATTATTTTCAATCAATCCGCAGTTAGTGGTCATGCAGAATTGGGCTGGCTTCTAGGGTGCTATACACCAATTGGTTGGCTTAATCGTATGACTCAATTTAAAGATAAGGCTGGAAGCGATAAACAAAAAGCTTCTCTTGGGTTATATAGCTACCCAGTACTTATGGCTGCGGATATATTGCTGTATCAAACTAAATATGTTCCTGTTGGCGATGATCAAAAACAGCATTTAGAACTTGCACGTGATATTGCATCAGCTTTTAACAATCATTATAAATGTAGTCATTTCATCATACCTGAAATCTTAACTTTGGATTGCACATCAAGAATAATGAGCTTAAGAGATGGTACAAGCAAAATGAGTAAATCTGACCCTTCAGAATATTCGTGCATTAACCTTGACGACACAGATGATTTAATCGTTAAAAAAATAGGGAAAGCAAAAACAGACTCAATGCTAGGTTTTGATTTTGCTACTTTAAAGTGCCGTCCAGAAGTAAACAATTTGGTAAACATTTATTCAGTGCTTAGTGATTTAAATGTGGAAAAAGTGTGTGAAGAAGTGAATAAACATGATATGAAACACTTTAAAAAAGAGTTGGCTGATTTAATCATCAGTGTTGTATCACCTATACGTGAGAGGATGAACGATCTTTTAAAGGACCAGCTCCATTTACATAAAATATTGAAAAAAGGTACAGAAAAAGCAGCAGAGATTGCAAATAACAATATAAAAAAGATCAAGGATATTATAGGGTTTGTTCAATAGGTTATAGCTATTTCTTCCCATGGCTTTCAAATCGTGCAGCTATTTTCTTTACACTAACATGAGTGAGAAGAGGTTTTTTACTAACCGGAAGTTTAGAATCGGACTTTGCTGTTATGGGGTTCATTTTAGATCTTTTATTTCCTACCGGAAATGAGTGAGATTGGGAGGCAGTTTTTTGCGATGGTGCAGGATCTTTCTTCATACCGATATCTGCTTGTGTTGCAGGGGTGGCTTTGCTCTTAGCAACTTGATTTTGCTCAAATTTTCCTACTATTGACTTTACTCTACCGTCCTTCTTGCTATTTACTTTTTCTTTTATAATAACCGCTTTTACTTCTGATGCTGCTTTATCAGCAGATTTTTTCAGGATTGGTTTACTTTCAGCTGATTTTTGCGAAGTCACTTCTACTATTATTGGTTTCGTGCTCACTTGTTGATCAACAATATCTAGCCTTTTAGGATTTGACAGTATTTCAGATTTATCTTCTTTAGTTTCTTGCCTAATTTCTTGATTGGTAGCGTTTAGCGCTGGTGGCTCTGGAGCCTGTCTCTTTTTATATCCTCTTCTTGTTCCTGAATTTTTCTTAGGTTTCGTTTTGTGAGTTGGCTCCTTTTTAGCTAACTTTGAGTCTTCCGAATCTTTTGTTGAAGATTTACTACTTTTCTCTTGATAATTTGATATTTCCTCATGTCCAGACTCTTCACTTAATGAACTTTCATAGCCTGAATCTTCAGGAGATACATTCTCTATTTCTGGTTTAAAGTGTACCTTTTTTGAGGCAGTAGGAGGTGGCGGAGGTGCTGTTGTTGGCCGTTTTATTCTCTTCATAACTAATTTTCCTACCGGCTGTTTTCCTTCTTGCAGCTTAGGAGTATCTTCCTTCTGCTTTGATGTCGTTTTATTTTCCGTGCTTACTTCGTATGATTTATGTTCTTTATTGCCTTTTCCACTCTGTTTCGAATCTAAAATTTCTTTAAGTCCTTTCTTGAATAGATTAATTGTACTTAAAATATTTGTGTATTCGGCTGCTTTTTCTATAGTGAAACCTGATAATTCATCACCAACAAAATTTTTTATGTCATTATCATTAGTTGGAATATCTTTTCCCAAGACTCTATCTAATATCCCTTTTAATGTTCCAATAAAACCGAGTGGCTTTGTGCTCAAAGGTTCTACATAATTATTCAAGTCGCTATATATAACAAATTTGGCTACATCTTTTGCGTTGTTTGTAAAATTCTTCAGAGCTTGAGATAAATCTTTCAGTGTTTCATCATATTGTTCATTAATTTTTTTTGTATCCTTCAGCTTTATGACTCTTATCAAAGAATTGAGATTTTTATCATAATTGTCACTTTTAAATAGATCACTCATACCAATTACTGTTTATCGTTTACTTAAATATAAATTCAAAGTATTAAGACCGAGTAAATGTTATATGACTTATCCTCTGACTCATAAACGCTTGCGTTCCTTAATGTGCAAAAAATTTCAATAATCTTCAATCAGCAATAGTATAGAAATCCAAAAAACAAGTAGCTAACACTGGAATCTAGGAATTATGATTGGGCACAAGTTGATGAGTATAGTTGTTTTATGTTGAAATACAGCATTTATGGAAAGATTAGATGTCAGTCTAGAATGACACCCTTTCTGGAAAACTCGGATTACAGTGTTTGTATAACTTAATAATTAGAAACTAAAGGAGTTCTTTTTTAAAAAACTTAAGTTATACTTATAAGTATTTGATATCTTTTGTAGTGATTATGCTAAGTCTAAGCTGCCTTTATGGTGATAATGCAGAATTTGTAGAAGAAATGTATAGCCGTTATCTGCAGGGCGATAAATCAATCGGGGAGGATTGGAATAGGATTTTTTCAAGCAATTTAGAAATGAATAAAACGGAAGCCTGCAATGCACAGCACGCAGTCAAGTCGGATGATTCAATTTCTAGCTTAGCAAATTTCTTCAGATCTTACGGTCATTTTTTTGCGGACTTAAATCCATTATCACCGCATGTAAATAAAGAAATAGATTATCAGAAATATTTGAATATCTCTCCAGCGCATGATGCTAAAATATATAGAGATATTTACTGCAAGAACATCGGGTTTGAATTTATGCATATTTCCTCTTATGAGGAAAGAGTGTGGCTGCAGGAGAAAATTGAAAATCAGGTCTATACGCTAAGCCCTCAGGATAAAAAAGAAATACTAAGGCACTTGATTGAATCTGAGATGTTCGAGCAATTTCTCCATATGAAATTTCCTGGATATAAGCGTTTTTCTATCGAAGGTGGGGAGTCAGCCATTGTTGCAATTGAAAGAGTTATTAGTGATTCTGCAGCTTTTGGTATTGAAGAAATAGTTCTTGGTATGGCCCACCGAGGACGGCTTAATGTTCTAACCAAAGTTATGGGGAAAGAATATGCGGCAATGCTGTCTGAATTTCAAGGCAATCTTGCATACCCAAGTGGTCTTGAGGTATCTGGTGATGTCAAATATCACCTTGGTTACTCTTCTGATCGAGCACTTGCTGGTGGTAAAAAAATACACTTAAGTTTATGTCCTAACCCATCTCACCTTGAGGCGGTAAATCCAGTTCTAGCTGGAAGAGTAAGAGCGAAGCAAAATATAAGATCTGTGCTTGGAGTGTCAATTCATGGTGATGCAGCTTTCATCGGGCAGGGAGTGGTTGCCGAAACCCTGACTTTGAGCAACATTGAAGGTTATACAGTAGGTGGTATCGTCCATATTGTCATTAATAACCAAGTTGGTTTTACTGCAAATCCTAGTTGTGCACGCTCTTCTTTTTATTGTACTGATGTAGCAAAATCAATAGAAGCTCCAATATTTCATGTTAATGGAGATAATCCAGAAGCCGTGAGTTTTGCCGCGAATTTGGGAATGGAGTATGTGCAGAAATTTAAAAAGGATGTGGTGATTGACATAATATGCTACCGCAAATATGGCCATAATGAAGGCGATGAACCAAATTTTACTCAGCCACTTATGTATAAAGCAATATCAAAGCATAAAACTCCAGGCACGCTGTACGAAGAGAAGCTAACTGCAGAGAAAGTGCTAGGTAGCGATGAAGTAAGTAAATTACGCAGCGAATTTAGAACAAGATTGGATAAAAGCCTTACTGAGTCAACGACTTATACTCCGAAGAAAGCTGACTGGTTTGATGGAGTGTGGTTAAAACTCAGGAGAGCAAAGTTGAACGATTTGAGTGAATATTATACGGACTCTGGTGTTTCACCAGATGAGCTAAAAAAATTAGGTGTGCACATAAATAGCAATATTCCAAGTAGTTTTAATCTCAATAATAAAGTCAGAAGAATACTTGATGGCAGAATAGACAGTATAAATTCCGGTAGCAACATAGACTGGGCAACTGCTGAAAGTCTTGCATTCGCGTCATTGCTTAAAGAAGGAATAGGAGTGCGCTTGTCAGGACAAGATTCTGGTCGCGGCACCTTCTCGCACCGTCATTCAAGACTTGTTGATCAAGTAACAGAAGAAACGTTTATTCCACTGAACAATATAAGTAAAGAGCAAGCTCGCTTTGAAGTTATAGATAGCGCACTATCTGAGTATGCTGTGATGGGTTTTGAATATGGATATAGCCTTGACTCTCCATATTCACTTGTGCTCTGGGAAGGGCAGTTCGGTGATTTTGCAAATGGCGCGCAAATTATGATCGACCAATTTATCTCATCTGCAGAAACAAAGTGGTTGCGGTCAAGTGGTCTAGTTCTACTTTTGCCTCATGGTTATGAAGGGCAGGGGCCTGAGCATAGTTCTGCTCGTATAGAGAGGTTTTTGCAGCTCTGTGCAGAGGATAATATGCAGGTGGTTAATTGCTCTACTCCTGCGAATTATTTTCATGCTTTACGCCGACAAATTAATCGAGATTTTCGTAAGCCTTTAGTGGTGTTTACACCTAAATCACTATTGCGTCATAAAAGCGCAGTTTCTAACCTTTCTGACTTTGAAGGAAAATTTCTTACGGTAATTCCAGAGTGTAGAACAGGTTTAGTTGCAAGTGATAAAATACGTAAAGTTGTAATATGTAGTGGTAAAGTTTATTACGACATAATTGAAATGCTTGAAGCACAAAAAATAAACGATATAGCAGTAGTGCGTTTAGAACAATTTTATCCATTCCCGGCCGATAAACTAAACAATGAACTCGAAAAATATAAGAACGCTGAAATTATATGGTGTCAAGAGGAACCAAAAAATATGGGAGGATGGTTCTTTGTCAACCCATTGATAGAAGAGGTATTGTCTGGCCTCAATGCTCAAGTAAAAAGACCTAAGTGCATTGCAAGACCTGCTGCTGCATCTCCTGCATGTGGTTATGCTAATGTCCATGCTCAACAACAAGCAGAAATTTTGAAGCAAGTTGCGCAGGCACAACTGTACAAACACTGAGCGGCTTCAAGCAGACTTATTAATTAGACTCTAGCACTTAGATAACTTACAACAATCAAACCTTTTATATACTCATACAAATATAAAAAGACTTTACTTTTTTAATAAAAGCTTAATCTTTATTAAGATTTTCATTTATTTTTCTTAAAATAGTTAATATAATTAATATTAATCTTAACTATTTTAAGATATATATGAATACAGAAGCATTTGAGAGGTTAATAGGGCAAACTAAGCTACGCAGCAATAGCAAGGCTGAAATCATACAATTAAATAGAAGCGAGAAGGCTTTTATAGATGAGGATAAAAAGTCTATAGAATTAGCTGAGGCTATTTTTGCAGAAAATAATATGTTTCATTTTCGCAAACCAGGTCTTGCTACGGATTACATTTTGCATAAACTAATAAATGATAAAAAGCTTCTCGAGAAAATGAAAGATAGAGGTACAAGTATAATACGTCTCTTTTCTTTGCTATCAATGTATCGTGGTCTTCCCAAGTGCTGTATTGTGAGAAAAGAGGGATGTATTACTGAGTTTAGCATATTGACTTATGTTGAAGACGATTTAGAACCATTACCTTTAGAAGACTTTATACTTATTGAGTCTGCCTCGTATCTAGAGTACATTTTGTTTGACAATGATGATATCATAAATAAATTAGTTAAAGACTTAACTAAAGATAAAACAAAATTAGATATTTTCCTCGATGGGATTTTAGCAATGAAGAATTCGGATTTAGTATTGTCTTGTATTAACAAAATACAAGGTCTGAATGAGGAAGCTAGAAATTATGTTAGTCGCTTACAGAAAAAAAACATGCTAGATAAAATCTTAAATAAAGATGATAAAACACTTGCAAAAATAGCTATAAAGGAGTTGTTAAAACTTTCTATTTTACAGGAAAAAGAAAGCACTACTTTAGAATTTCCTCAAATTTCGAGTGTGGAACATTGTAATGGACGATAGGCTTTAAAATATACTGAGGCTCATTTAAATATGAGCCTCAGTATCGCTTAACTTTTATGGAGCATACTTTAACTTTATTTCACTTCCACCAAGGGAATATTGTTCCAGCTATTGCTGCCATAGTTATCAATAGAAGCGTTTAGGTAATCTGTATCAAATCGTACTGGTACATCAAATTCGAAGCTTGCGGTGATTATTGTACCTTTTGCTGGTGGTTTCATAAATGCTATTTCTCCAGTTGAATAATTCACTGAATATTTTTCTGTCTTTTCACCATCTAGGTAAATTTTTATTGTATCATGCACTGGCTTTTTAATAGTTCGTGTATGCTTGTCTTTTCCACTTATGTAAGTTTTCATCAGTTGAAAGATCGTTTTTTTATCGTCTCCTATGCCAATTTCTTGATTGATAACTGTAAAGTCTGACCAATCCTTAAAACGAAACCCTATTGCTTTACCTTTTCGTGCCTGAAAAAATGTTATGAGTTCTGTTAGCTGCTCGTTTGACCTAACTCCATAAGCTATGTTATACCTGGCACGTGCACGAGACCAATTAATATTGCGCTGCTCACAACCATTATGAGTTGTTACAACGTCAGTCGAAAATTCCGGTCCTCCAGTAGAGCCATAAGATATATTTTCTGGAAATCTAATTTCTGTAAATGACATATGTCCTCCTGTAAAAATAAAGTTGAGTTGATATAGATGAAGTAGGAAAGATCTTAAATTTTTGAAGCTGCTTTATCAATCAGGCTATAAATTTTAAATCCCGTTTCTTCTAGAAAAGTGTGGGCAATATTTTCCTTTGGCTCACTTTTGAGTTCATGAATGTCGTTATGACTTTGCATTAACTGATATACACAAACACACGAAACAACTAAAGCAACTCCAGCAAGAGATGCTAAAGGAATTGGTTGAGTAAAAACAGTAGCTATAGCAGATGCTGTGAATGCTATAGCTGTTATTACAGCAGCTATGCTATAAATAGCTTCTCTTCTGTAACTATTGATTAATTTCTTTTCTATTGCCTCTTGTTGTGTTTCTTGCCCTTGTTGATGAGAAATAGTAATTACTGTATCTGTATGAATTGGCTCACTAGCGCTGGTATCAATTCTCTCTTTTTGTGTTTTTTGTTCTTTATGATCTTGCGCAATTGCTGCTTTGCTAGTTCTGATATTATATTGTTCTTCTTGCTCTGATTGATTAGAGGAAGGAACCCTTTTACCTATTTCAAGAATTTCTTCACTGGAATTTTTTTTCATATCCTTAGAAGTTTCACTCAAGATCTTTGCTGTATTTTCACAAGTTTTATTGTGTGTTTTTTCTAACATTGCTTCATGATTTTGTGAATTCCTTTCATCAATACTTCTATCAGCAGCTCTTTCTTTTAGTGGTTTCTGCTCTGATTGATTAGAAATAGGAGTGCTTTTATTCGAAAAAATCGGCTCACTAGTGCTGCTTTTTTGTCGTACTGGTTGCTCAGAAGCAGAAGCTTCTGTAACCTCACCAAAGATTTCTTCATTAGAAACTGATTGATTTTCTGTTATATCAGAAGGGATTTTGCTAAGAAGTGGCACAAAATGCCTCATGTAATTCACTACTCCTACAGTTTTTTTGCTACTATCTATCTCTAGTTGATTGAGATCTATATCTTGTATAAAAACTGCTGGATCATCATCATGTGCTGTAATTTTAGTTACCGTAACTTTTTGACTACCTTCCTCTATTGAATAAATATAAAGTTCCACTTTGTACTTGTCGCATATCATTCTACCTTCAATGTTTGGACGACCCCATATAGGTGCAGAACCAGTTCCTGTGGCCATATTCTTAATATTTTTTAAGTACTCATGAAAAGTCTTTTTCTCATCTATCATATTTATTTTAGTTTTTGGATCTTGTATAGGACCATATGGACCTTCTAGCGCAACAAAGTAGCCACCAATAGCAGCGTCTTTTATTACTGCTTTATAGGCCCAACTATCTTGTTTACCATGTTGCTCAACATAATCTGCGCAGTCTTTTCTTAATGATTTTGCAGTAAAATAATGATCTGGTTTTATATTTAACTCGTTCAATCCTTGAGCCACAGAGTCAAAAAAGCAATCCCCTGTCTTTATAGCAGCTCCTATTTTTAGCTCTCTAGGATAAGTGCTTTTTAAATTATGCAATAATTTATTCGATTTTTTCTTTCCTTTGATTTGCCGAAAAAGAGCAATTGGTTTTCTGTTGAAATTTTTCATGTTATAACTCCAAAATAATGATTGTATTTTAATATATTAATCAGCCTAGGAAGGCTAATTACTTAAGGTCGTGCTGTGTTGCAAGCAAACATCACCTACTTTTCTTGAACTAATATGTAGCCTATACATATTGTTACTTACTATATCTTAACTATACTTAAACTTTCTTGTGCTGTCAAGCAGGAAATTTATTAATCTTTTAACTCATTCACTTTTTTGCGTAATATATTCAAATCAGTTTTTCCTACAAAAAGACTATCTCCTATTATCAAAAAAGGTGTACCGCCTACTCCCAACTCCCTTACTAAAAGTTTACTATTGTTTATCATGTGCTCAATTTTGTCTGCATTATTTTTCATAGAGTTATTAAAATCTTCCTCGTTAATCCCTATATTTTTTACTATACCTAATATAATTTCGTCTGAAAATTCTCCTCTGTGATTTAGTGCAGCGTAGTGAAAATCTAAGTACTTTTCTTTATCGATAAAATAAGTTGCTAAAGCACCTTTTGCTGCCTTTAAAGAATTGTTGCCAAGTATTGGAGCATCCCTAAAGATATACTTAATTTTGCCATCATTGATCAATTGTTTTACATCGTTCTTTATAGCTTTGCAATATCCACAAGAATAGTCAAAAAAACCTACAGCTATGATATTGCTATTTTCATTTCCTGAGTAAGGATAAGTGGAGTCGAATATTTCATTTTTATGCTGAGAAATTTTATTTTTGGTTGCATTAGCATAACTATTTTTAGCTGACTCTTCCTGGAGAGCTTTTAGAACTCTATCAAAATTTTTACTGATGTAATTATCCAATCTCTCACCTATATAATCATCATTTAAGTTCTGACTGCGGTGTGAAAGCCAATTGTTTATTACTGGTAAACTTGCTACTGCAAGTATAAAAATCAATAAAAATGGTATTTTAGACATACACTTACTTAAAGAATACAAATATTAAAGAAATGCTCAATGTTAAAACATTTTTATCAAGAAATGCAAACTTTATAAAATGAAATTTAAGATGTTTTTGTAAAGTTCATCATAAGATTTGGTGATGAAAAATTTTGCAGAGTAAGGCATTTATAAAGATTTAGATAGTCTTTACCGCTATTTCTAGCAAATTGTAAGCAAAAAAGTTGATTATCTTGTAATCGCTGCATATAATATCGGTAAGCGCGTTGCTAAGTAATATGAACACACTAAGTCTTACATTTCCGATAGTGTTGTTCGGATATAATAGAATGATTTTTCAATAAATGTAAGTAAAAAATGAGGTTTTTAAAAGCTGTCTTTAACTTAGCAATGTTAGCATTTTTTGTAGCTTCGACAGCTGAAGCAAGGTGGAGTAAGTACGAAGATGCTTCTGTCGAGGTTAAGTTTTCTAATGTTAACATTAATGTTAATAGAGATGGTACCTACGAAACGGAAGTAGAGCTTCAAGCAAAAATACTCAAGGAGTCTGGGCGTGATAGATTCTCTCTATACAGTCTTGTTTACAATGATGATAGTGCAGATTTTACTGTTTTAGAGGCTAAAACAACTTACAACGGAGAAGAATATATAGTAACTGAAGACATGATGGAGGATAAACCGCTGGCTAGCCCTAGCAAAGGTTTCGATCAGTTAAGGCAAGTAACCATCTCATTCCCTAAAATAGAAATTGGTACGGAAGTATATTTAAGATATAAGCAAGTTAACAAAAAGGTTCCCGTTGATAATTTTTATGGCTTGAGCTTTTCGTATTATGGGGCTTATTTACAAGCAGAAAATACTAAAATCAATTCTGAATTGCCTCTAGAGATTAAAGTTAATGATCCAAGAAGCGTATTAGAGATTGCTGAGGAAAAAAAGGATGATGTACATTCTATAAGCATTGCTTTAAAGAGAGCAGTTTATGAAAACACAATAAATGAGCCACATAATGGAATATTGAATACAAAACACAACACTTGGGTATCATTGTCGAGCCTATCTAAATGGGATGATTTAGCTGAAAAATTAGCTCCTGGATATCATAGCGTCATTAATCAGCCACTTCCTGCAACTTTTATAGCTATAGCAGAATCTGCTGCCAATAAAAATACTGATGAGGAGAAAATTAATGCAGTCACTTCTTTATTGAATGAAAAAGTTCAATATATGGGAGATTGGCGCACAGTCTCAGGAAAATATTTCCCGAGAGATTTAGAGAAAATTGCTGATTCTCAAATTGGGGATTGCAAAGACTTTTCTGCTAGCACGGCTGCTATTTTACAAGAACTTGGTTACAAAGTTCAACCTATTTTAGTTATGAGAGGAACTACTAGCACTTCTAATCCTGAAGCATTACCTAATATGGGTAATTTTAATCATGTGATGCTCAGAGTAATAAATAGAGATGGAAAAATATATTGGATTGATCCAACTAACACTGTCAGTATGGCACAGGGTATTTTTCCAGACATTGCTGATAGGAACGCTCTAGTACTGGATTCTGAGGAAGCTAGTTACATAAAAATTCCTGCTGTACAAGGTGAAAATTCAAAAGTGATATCCCATAGTGAATTAACTATAGAAGATAACGTTGTAAATGAATATGGCCAGCTTACCGTGCAAGGGGAAGCAGCCTTAGGCTTAACAGGTGTTGGATTATATTATTCAGATGAGCAATTAAGAGATTCTGTTTTTCGTATGATTAGTGGAGTATATCTTGATGAAGAAGAAAAGAAGTTCTTAGAATTGCCTGACCTTACCTTGCGTAATGTAGAGGATCTTACAATTAAATATGAGTTCCAGCAAAAAAATAAGATTTTCAAGACAAATCTAGGACCTGCTTTGAATTTAGGAGATAATTGGCTTAATGATGTTGTCAATACAGCTTCTGACCAAGTGTCAGATCTTTTTATTGGTGTTCCTAAAACTAAGGAAAGCCATATGATAATAAAAGATATCAAAATTAAAAACTGTGAAAATTTGAATTTTGAAATAGATTCTCCTTGGTTATATGTAAATAGGTTCTGTAAATATAAAAATGATGGAACCGAATTTAGCAATTTAATAACCATAAAGAAAAGCTTTATTACCAATGAAGAATTAAAGACTGCTGAATATAAAAACTTAAAAAGCGAATTGGAGAATAATTTTTCTAGAGCCTCTATAATAATAAGTGAATGAGTTGTGCTGGGAAAAGCACTTCTTAAAAGGCTTAAAATTTTTAAAATATGTACAATAACTTACGCGACTTCATCAGAGCATTAGAAGAAAAAAAAGATCTAATTAGAATTAAAAAAGAAGTTTCAACTATTCTTGAAATGACAGAAATTCATCGTAGGGTTTTGTCAAACAAGGGACCAGCTATCATCTTTGAAAATGTTGTCACAGAAAATGGCAAAAATTCAATTCCCGTTTTAGTGAATTTATTTGGTACTATTGAGAGAATTGCATTCGGACTTGGTATAAATTCTGATGAATTAAGGGATCTGGGTAAACTTCTAGCATTTTTGCGATCACCTGAGCCGCCAAAAACCTTCAAAGATGCTGTGAAAATGTTTCCTCTACTAAAAGTTGTATTGTCGATGCGGAGCAAAGTTGTGAGCAAAGCCCCATGTCAAGAGGTGGTGCTAACTGGGGATAAGGTGGATCTTAGTTTGCTACCTATTCAGACATGCTGGCCAAACGAGCCTGCACCGCTTATCACTTGGCCACTTGTGGTAACAAAAGGACCAACAGCAGACAAGCAAGATAATTTCAATCTTGGAATATATCGTATGCAGGTTGTGAATAAAAAAACGACTCTCATGCGCTGGCTTGCACATCGTGGTGGTGCAGGTCACCATAAACGGTGGAAGGAGAGGGGACAAAATATGAAGTTTCCTGCGGCTGCTGTGATTGGTAGCGATCCTGCAACGATTATTGCTGCGGTAACTCCGGTGCCGGAGACTTTATCAGAATACCAATTTGCCGGGCTGCTGCGAAAAAAAACACTTGAGCTTGTAAATTGTAAAACTATTCCTCTTCAGGTTCCAGCTCATGCAGAAATTGTTTTGGAAGGATATGTAAGTTTGGATAATTACCAAGATGAAGGGCCATATGGAGACCATACCGGTTACTATAATGCTGTTGAACAGTTTCCTGAGTTTAACATCACTGCAATTACAATGCGCAAAGATCCAATTTATCTCAGCACTTTTACTGGCAAACCACCTGATGAACCATCAATTCTTGGTGAAGCACTCAACGAAATCTTTGTGCCGATTCTCATCAATCAGTTTCCGGAAATAGTAGATTTTTATCTGCCCCCAGAAGGTTGTTCATATAGAATAGCGGTAGTGTCGATAAAAAAGGCTTATCCAGGGCATGCAAAAAGAATTGTTATGGGCACACTATCTTTTCTCAAACAGTTCTTATACACCAAATTTATTATAGTTGTTGATGATGATATAAATGTACGTGATTGGAAGGAAGTAATGTGGGCAGTTTCAACAAGAATGGACCCTGTACGTGATACAATCATGATAGAGAATGCTCCAATTGATTATTTAGACTTCGCTTCTCCTGAAAGTGGTCTCGGAGGTAAAATAGGGTTTGATGCAACAAACAAACTTCCACCTGAAACCAAACGAGAATGGGGAAGAAAAATTGAAATGAGCGAGGAAATAATAAAGAAAGTTACAGAGAAGTGGAAGGAATATGGGTTGACAGATGATTGAGATATGATGTAGACTACCGCCGTGTATTTAGGTGTGGTTTGTGAGGCTTTTATATCTTTTATTTTTGTCGGCATGTTTTTCTCTGTATTACTATGTGGGTCCTACATTCTCGCCTTGCCCAAAAGCAACAGTTTGCTTCTCACCTGAAGAAGACTGTGCTGTACCGATAATCAGCGAGATAGACCAATCTAAAGAATCTATCTTAGTTCAAGAATATACATTTACTCTTGGAACAGTTGCAAAATCTTTGATTAACGCCAAAGAGCGTGGTGTTGATGTTAAAGTTGTCTTAGATAAATCACAACTCCATTCAAAATATAGTGTCATAAGCGAATTGTTTTCAAATGGAATACCGATTTGGATCGATAATAAGCCAAAAATTGCTCATAATAAGGTAATAATTGTTGATAATCAAAAAGTCATCACAGGATCGTTTAACCTCAGTAAGACAGCTGAAAAGGGAAACGCTGAAAATTTATTAATTATTGAAAATTATCCTGAATTAGTCCAGCAGTATGTGAAGAATTGGGAAATACGAATGTCACAATCCTATCAATATGCTCCCTAGATACTTGATATCAAAAAAAGTCTTTTTATTGATAGATTTAATTTCTTGTGATATAATAAATTAAAAGGTTTTAAGGGGTAGGTAATGGATTACATAAATGATGCTGCTGATAGTTACGCTGCCATTCATGATTTTTTTCAAAATAATGGTGTTGGAGATTACAAAGTTCAATGCAATTATGGTGGTGTACCGTATGCTACTGACGAATATGTACATTCTGGAGACAAATTTTGGAGCAATAATTTTATAGACTCACATTTTGGAAGGGAAATAAAAATGTATCCTCAAAGTGAGCTTTTAGCTAAAGAGTATGCTGGTAATACACTACCGGTTTCAATATCACTAGACAAGGATCTAATAAAAATAAAAGAATGTCAGAAAAAAACTAAATTTGTAGAACTAGAAGGGGAATCAGGTGATATAGTATATGATAAGCAAAAGCATATAAAGTGCTACACGACAAAGTTATCATATGACGATGTTTCTGTTCATAATAAAAACGAAGTTTCAATACTGAATATTAGATATGATATGCCAAATGATCCGAGATACAGTTTAAACATAGCCTTCACAAAGGTTAATGATAATCAACCAGGTTTTTGGCAAAAATTTAAAAATATGTTTTAATAAAGTAGCTTCTCAATCAGGAATATTCTGGTGGAAAATGAATATCTACTTAGTAATGAATTTGGTCAGTAGCTACTAAGTTTTTCTTATAGCTATACAACGAAGGTTTGCTGGTCTTACATTTATTCTCTGCAAGACAAAAAATTCACATAATTGTACATAGTATGGAATAAATAAACTTCCACTATATTTTTCGATTAAACTTACCTTTTCTCTATTGAACAGATTTCGTATTAAATCTTAAGCTCAACGCACCTAAATATATAAGCATTCCCAGCAAAATCATAGGTATAGAAAGAAATTGTCCCATAGTTAAATTGAACCATAAATAGCCAATTTGATAGTCTGGCTCGCGGAAAAATTCAACAACAAAACGTGCTATTCCATACCACATAACTGCAATACCAGTTGTTGCACCGTAATACAGTTTCACTCTAGTCAAGAAAAACAGTGAATTTGCAACTACAAAAAGTAGCGCTCCTTCAAAAAATGCCTCATAAAGTTGGCTTGGATGGCGCAATAAATTATCACCATTTTCTGGAAATACCATACCCCACGGCATATTTGTAACCCTGCCAAATAACTCTCCATTTATAAAATTACCTATGCGGCCTAGAAGTAAACCTATCGGAACTCCACAAGAAATTAGATCCAGTGTGTAAAATATAGGAATGTTATGTCTTCTACAGGAGATTATTACTGCAAGCAAAACTCCTATAGCACCGCCATGAAATGACATACCTCCTTCCCAGGTCTTTAGTATTTCGATAGGATTGCTTATATAGAGAACTGGATCATATATCAATACGTACCCAAGCCTACCTCCAAGGATAATGCCTATAATAACGGCTGTTAATAACGAATCGTAAAAATTCTTAGTAAATATTTTTTGATTGTCTAGCTTATGTAAATACCAATATGCAAAAACTATACCCAAAACATATGCTAAAGAGTACCAATATATAGAAACAGGACCGATGCTAAAAATAACTGGACTTAAAGACATATTTTACTACAAATTATTCTTAGACAATCTACTTTTCTCACGTTCCCACTCTCTCTGCTTTATGGTTGCTCTCTTATCATAGAGTTTTTTTCCTTTCACAATGGCAATTTTAGTTTTTGCCAACCCTTTATCATTAAAATAGATAGAAAGTGGCACAACAGTTATTCCAGAGGTTTTGATTTGACCAATTAGCTTATTTATCTCTTTTTTATGCAAAAGCAATTTTCGTTCTCTTTTTGGCTTGTGATTCTTTTGGTTTGCAGCTTTATACTCTGCGATATGCATATTGTTTAGCCATATTTCACCTTTTTTTTCGGTAACGTAAGCATCAGAAATGTTTGCTTTTCTTTCCCTTAGTGATTTCACTTCACTACTTAAGAGGATCATACCTGCTTCAAATTCTTCTAAGATAAAGTATTCAAACCTTGCTTTTCTATTTTCTGCAATAACTTCCATATCTAAAGATATCTTTAAGCTTCAATATATTACAGAACTTTTGGTTTAATTCATAACAAAACAATTATCTCAGTAAATGCAAGTTTGGTTAAAAAAGCTCCAATCTTCCTGCAAGTGTAATTTGTTCCACTCTTCCTACTGCCATTTCAGCCCTAGGACTAGCATTACCTGACAAAGAACTTATCACATCTTTGCAGCCCCATTCAATAGCAAAGTGTAAAGGAGCATATCTATTATTGTTCTGTTTACTAACATATGCCCCACTTTCAATTAAAATATCTCTTATACTTTCATGATCGCTAGCAAAATGCAAAGGAGTGCGTCCACAACTATCCCACACATTAACACATGCTCCATGTTCAATCAGAGTTCTTACTATGTTTTCATTATCACTTTCAGCAGCAAAATGCAAGGGAGTGCTTCTATAATTATCCCACGCATCGACATATGCTCCGTGTTCAATTAGAGCTATTACTATGTTCTCATAGCCACTCTTAGTAGCAAAATGTAGAGGAGTGTGTCCATCATTGTTCTGCGCGTTAACATCTGCTCCACATGCAATTAGAGCTCTTACTACACTTTCATTCCCACCTTCGGCAGCAAGATGTAAAGGTGTACATACATCATTGTCCCACGCATTAACATTTGCTCCACTTTCAATTAAAATATCTAATATGCCTTTGTGGTTCCATTCAGCAGCAAAATGTAAAGGAGTGCATCCATCGCTGTCCCATGCATCAACATATGCTCCATATTCAATTAGAGCTATTACTATGTTCTCATAGCCACTCTTAGCAGCAAAATGCAACAATGTAGTTTCTACAGGATCTAGATCACTATGTGTAGTGAATATATGATTGATATTAAATCCACTATCTTCCCACCTCCGTAAATCAATTCTTTCTAATTTTATTTTTATTCGTTCAACTATGTTGTTCTTGCTTAAACCTGAAGTATCATTTATTTCTTCAAGCATTTTTAGAAAATCATCAAGCGTCATAATCTCCACTACTTATTAAAATAACTTGGTTATTATGTTCTTTGACACAAAAATCAAGAACTTTTTATTTTCCTAAAAAATCATTTAAGTTATACTCCAAATCATGAAAGTCAGGCAAAATATTAAGTTTTTTTCTCTATCATTTGTGATTTTGTCTTCTCTATGGATTACATTGTCTGGTTATTTTGAGCCTTTTTTTATTCTCTGTGGAGTATTTTCTTCTGTGTTCACATTGATTATCTTTAAAAGGTTAATTGATGCTGAAAGTGCCCTTAGTCAAATTCTAAATGATAGTGGTAGGCTGTCACTTTATCAGCTTATAAGTTATATACCTTGGCTAATTTACCAAATTATTTTTTCAAGTATTTATGTAACAAAAAAGGTGCTACGATTCAAATCTACAGTTGAGCCAATTGTTATTGTAAGAGAATGCATAGGACATAATGATAAGACCATTGCATTATTTGCTAACTCGGTTACGATTACTCCTGGAACTTTAACTATCAATGTTGAAAAGAAGCAGAAAACATATTTATCTACCATATGTTTGATAGATAAAGATCTTGAAAGTGGCATTTCTGAAATAGAAGGTAAAGTCTTAAAAATGCTACACCTAGTTAAGTAATTGCTTTAAATAAGTTAACAGCGTCTCTGTATTCTCTTCTTAGGCTTTCAAGCATTTCTTTTGGAAGGCTATCAATAACAGTAGAACATAAATAATTGTACAAATCTTCTAGCCTTGATATGTTATTTTTCTTCTTGCTGTTGAATTTGTACGGAAAAATGCCCTCCATAATTTCAATATCAACAACCTTATTTAAAAATGCATTTTCACTTGTTATGCTTATTCTTGTAAGTATAGTATTAATTTCAGGTTCATTACTCGTATAAATATCTGATAATTCTGCCATTTTAATGACGTACAAAGTTACTACTTTTGATAAACAATTATCAGAATATTCACAATTTTTTATTACCTCCCACTGAGTAACCTGAGACTTGCTTGTTTTTGCATTGCTTGGTAATTTATTCATTGAATTTTCTCCATTTAATTCAGTGTAGTAAATTATACTAATACTTTGTTAAATAAATAATAACGCAGCCATAAAAATATGCATTTATTTACCATAAATTGTATAATATTCCTAAAATTAAATGTAATAGTTTAGACTTGATCTGACAAGCAAACAAAGTAAGATAAAAATATAGACAAGTTTTAAAGGAAAGGAGTGTCAGATATGAATACAACACAAGAAAAAATACTAAAACCAAAGTTGGGATTGCTAGAACTTGCAAAGCAATTAGGAAATGTATCACAGGCGTGTAAAGTAATGGGATATTCAAGGGATACATTTTACCGCTTCAAAGAACTGTATGAAACAGGAGGAGAAGAGGCTTTACACGAGATAAGCAAAAGCAAGCCATTGTATGCAAATAGAGTGTCGGAGGATATAGAAAAAGCAGTAGTTGAAATAGCAATAGAGTTTCCAGCATACGGACAAGAAAGAGCAGCAAACGAACTGAAAAAGAGAGGAATTCTCATCTCTGCAAGTGGAATAAGATCAGTGTGGCAAAGAAACGATCTTGAAAATTTTAAAAAGAGGTTAAAGGCATTAGAAGCAAAAGTAGCTCAGGATGGTATCATTTTAACAGAAGAACAGATAACAGCTCTAGAAAAGGCTAAGGAAGAAAAAGAGGCCCATGGAGAAATTGAAACAGAGCATCCAGGATACTTAGGTAGCCAAGACAGTTATTATGTTGGTAATATCAAAGGTATTGGACGAATTTACCAGCAAACCTTTGTTGATACCTATTCCAGAGTTGCTTTTGCTAAGCTTTACACAGAAAGGACTGCTATCACAGCTGCAGATCTTCTTAATGATAGGGTAGTACCGTTCTTTGATGAACAGAAAGTATCATTGCTACGTGTTTTGACGGATCGTGGTACAGAGTATTGTGGCAGACCTGAAAATCACGCTTACCAGCTATATTTAGGGGTAGAAAATATTGATCATTCTCGAACCAAAGCTCGTTCTCCACAGACTAATGGCATATGTGAAAGGTTCCACAGAACTATGCAAGATGAATGTTACAATATTATCTTTAGAAAGAAAATTTACACCTCTTTGGCAGAACTTCAGTTAGACGTAGACCATTGGGTGCATTCTTACAATAGATCTAGACCACATTCAGGTAAATATTGCTATGGTAAGACTCCTATGCAAACCTTTTTTGATAGTATGCATATTGCTTATCAGAAAAATATTGATAGCATTAAACAGGATGCTGATTTTGGTTTTGACTTTGTTAATTCTTCTGTCAGTTAATTCATGCCTGTCAGATCAAGTCTAAACTATTACAAATTAAATGTTAAAGTTACTTCAAACTGAATGATTTCTTTAATTCCATGTTATCCAGCAGTGTAAAATATTGCTACACAATAGTATTTATTCTAAAATAAACTTTCCTTTTGAGCTATTTTATTAATATCCATTCTTACGGCTGCACTAAAATGAAAAAGATAAAACTCGGAATACTAATTTCAGGTAGAGGATCAAACATGCAGGCTTTAATAGAAGCATGTCAAGATCAGAATTTCCCTGCTGAAACTGTGTGTGTTATCACAAATAATAGTGAAGCTGGAGGCCTTAAAATAGCAAAGCAAGCAGGAGTTTCAGCGTTTGTTGTTGAAGATAAGCCACTTGATACTGATAAAATTCATGAAATACTTGTTCAACATAAGGTTGATTTAATTTGCCTTGCAGGGTTTATGAGAATTATAAAGGCCAATTTCCTGAATAAATGGCATAACAAAGTTATAAATATTCATCCCTCTTTACTTCCGTCATTTAAGGGCCTAAATGCTCAGGAGCAAGCTCTGAAAGCGGGTGTAAAAATTACAGGATGTACTGTGCATTATGTTACTCCTGAAATTGATGCTGGAGCCATAATCGCTCAAGCTACTGTTCCAGTGTTACCAAATGATGATGTTCACAGTCTCTCAGAGCGCATTCTAGCTGAAGAGCATAAGTGTTATGTAAAAGCAGTAAGATCAATAGCAGAAGGTATTAACTATTGACCTTGAGCGTTTCTTCCAACTTCAACAAAAAATAAATTTTCAGGATTCAGTAAAGAACTTGCCAGCTTGTTTACTTTTTCCAATTGAACATCATTAATGATATTTGCATAATTATTTATATGGTTAATATCACGATCATCTATCTGCATACTATCCAGTAACGTTGCTGTATTCGCATTATTGGATAGAAAAGAGAAGATAAGGTTATTTACTAAACTGGTTTTTGCATCCTTGAATAATTGTTCGTCAATTCCTTCCTCTTTATATTCTGCTAAATGTATCTTTTACTGCTGATATAGCTTTGCTAGCAGTGGAACTATCAGTACTCATAAATCCAGATATAATATTTCCATGCTTATTAGGAACATTACGTGCACTAACACCATAAGTAATACCTAGATTTTGTCTCAACTCTTTCATCAGTATTGAGTTTAGACTCATACCACCAAGCGCATTAATCAAAACACTAGCATTATAGTAATTAGGGTCTTCATATGCTATGCCTTTTTGAGCAAAAAGTATTACACTCTGTGGTATATCCATAAAAACGCTCTTACTTTCTGCAGGCCCAAATTCATTTTTTACAGATACCTTCCTAACTTTCGATCTTTTTGATGGTAACTTAGATAAATATTTATCGAGCAGCGTACTAACTTCTTCTTTTGTTGCACAACCAACAATACTAATAACGATATTATCCTTAGTAAAACTACGCTTTATGTATGTTAAAACATCGTCTCTAGTAATGTTCATTATAGTGTCTAGAGTTCCATATGGATCTCTTGAGTAAGGATGTTTTTTGAACAACAATGTATCTAACTCTTTTGCAGCAATAAAATAAGGGTCTTTTTCAAAATTATTAAAGTTTACTTTGACTTTTTCGAATACTCTATTTAACCCCTCAGGATCAACTTTGGGGCGCATTATAGCATCACTCAGTAGTGAAATTGCATCCTCTAGATTCTCAGATAAAGTGTTTAATGAAACCCTAAATGCTTCTAAACCAGCAGTAAAATTTAAACTAATTCCTTTATCCTCAAGCTTTTTCGCAAAATCTTTGGCATCATTTTTTCCTGCTCCTTCTTGAATTACAAGAGAAGTAAACCAAGCAAGCCCCTGCTTTTCTGCACTTTCATACACACAACCTGCATCTTTGAATGATATATTAAGTGAAACTTTTGGTAGATCATGGTTTTCAACAAATAAAAACTTAAATCCTTTATTAGTAGTAACCTCCTCTATATTTAAGTGACTGCTTGCTTGCAAATTAAAGCCTAGACAGAAAAAAAATAGAAATACATATTTACTTATCTTCATTATTACCTCCTTTTGGTAGCAAACGACCAACTAATTTATTAGTAGAAAAGATAGCGTGAACTTTATTATTTACATCCTCTAGATTGACATCATTAATTTTGCTATATGAAATGTCTATTTCATCAAGTGGAATACCTAGTGCTAGACGTGGTATATAAAACATTGCTATATTAGTTAAATCAGATAGCTTATCAAGCTGTGCTGCTTTGTATTTAGACTTTGTACTTTGCAACTCTTCACTTGTTATTCCTTCAGAGTTAAAGTGATTAATAGAATTTTCTAACTCTCTTGCAACAGCATCCAAATTCACCCCGCTTTTTGGAGTTACCCGAATCTCAATGTAACCATTACTAAAAGCTAAGCTATTATAATAAGCAAACACTTCTACTGCTACATTCTTATCTAGAACTAAATCTTTATATAGCTTACTAGACTTGCCATTCCCCAAAACATCAACTGCCAAATCAACAGGAAAAGTTTCACTTATTTGCTCAAATAAAGGAACACTATAGCGAAAGTATAAAACTGGCTCTTTTACTTCAGTGCTTTCTAAAATTACCGATATATCTGCATTATGTATTGAATCTTGGTTTGGATAATGCCTAATTATAGGCTTAGCTTTAATTTCGCCATATTTTTCTTCTGCTAATTTCACTACTTCATCAAATTTCACATTGCCAACAATCAGCAATATTGCATTGCTTGGATGGTAATAGTTATCATGAAACCTTGTTATGTCATCTTGATTGTAAGTTTTAATATCGCTCTCCCAACCAATAACAGACCTACCATAGCCATTACGATAAAATGCACTGTTCATTTCCTCCCATAGTAAAGCTTCAGGATTATTATCAAATCTCATCTTTCTTTCTTCTAATACGATATTTTTTTCTCTATCTATTTTGTCTTGCGTAACATCAAAATTGCCCATTCTATCTGCTTCAATTTCCATTGCTAGTGGTAAATCTTTTTTGAGAACTAATTCGTAGTAGCAGGTGTATTCTTTAGTGGTAAAAGCATTAAATTGGGCCCCAATGCTGCCCAAAGTGGATTCTATGTCTTTAAATTTTCCTGTAGTTTCAAACATTAAGTGTTCAAAGTAGTGAGCCAAGCCTGCTTTGCCAATTGGGTCATCCATTCCCCCAACTTTATATATTATTGCATGAAAAACAGCTGGAATTCGGTGATTAGGTACTACATAAACATCCAATCCGTTACTGAGCTTAGCATGCTTTATGATTTCAGCTTCCAAAGAAATCGGACAAATGAAAAAAAACACAGATAGTATAAAAAAACTAAAGAATTTGCGAAGCATTATTTCATTCCTCATTTTGCTTAGAGATAGACCTATCATATATATACCACTTATATAACAATGTACACATTCCACAAACTATAGATAGATCTGCTAAATTAAAGGCTGGCCAATACCAATCATTGATATGAAAATATATGAAGTCATATACAGCTCCCCAATAGATTCTATCAATTACATTTCCGATCGCTCCACCAATCATCAGAGAAAAACTAAGGTAAATTGACTTATCATTAGATTTATATATCAAGTATGCAAGTATACCAATTATTAATATTGAACATGCTGAAAAAAAGAAGCTGCCATGCGGCAGAGTACTACACATTCCAAAGCTAATTCCTGAATTCCAAACTTCAACTAATTTCATAAAACTAGTAATCTCGATTGACTCCCCCTCATCAATCAAAGAGTTTATATACAATTTACTTGTTTGATCGAATGATACTATAATCAATATAATAACTAAACATATCCTTTTCATAAATTTATCTTTAACTGGTAAGCCTTCATTATATCACGATCTATCTGTTTTGTTAACTCGTTAATACTATGGAATTTTTTTTCTGCCCTAATAAATTTTAAAAGTTGTATATCAACCTTAAAATTGTATACATTTTCGTTGAAGTCAAATATATGCATTTCTACTATAGGTTTTTTTAAGTCCTTAAATGTAGGTCTCATACCAATGTTGACTACTCCATATAGCCAACTTGAACTATTTTCAGAAAATGCAACTTTGGCGTAATATGTACCAAGCTTAGGTTTTATCATGTAATCTTCTATCGGAATGTTTATGGTTGGAAACCCTATTTCTCTACCTCTACATGCACCTTTTGTTACAATACCAGAAACTTGATAAGACCTACCAAGCAATTTATTAGCAATTTCTATTTCTCCTTTTTGTAAACACTCCCTGATTGAGGAAGAAGAGCAAATTTTTCTATCGATTATCAATGGCTCTAATTTAGTTAAAGAATATTCATACATCTGAGAATATTTTTCTAGAGTTAATATGTTACCCAATCGTTTGTGACCAAAAGTACAACTTTCTCCAACAGTTATATGTTTAGCACCATACTTCTTTACCAAAATCTTACCAATAAAGTCATCGCAGCTAACCTCAGAAAAACCTCTACTAAAATTAATAATATACAAGTAATCTATACCATAGCTGCTGATTAGTTCCTTTTTTTGTTCTTGATCTATTAACCTAAAATTGTTCCTACTAAATAAAACAGTTGATGGGTGAGGCTCAAAAGTTAAAACTGCAGAGGGTAATCCTCTTTCTTGTGCTACCTTCTTTAGATTGGAAATTGCAAACTTATGTCCTAAATGAACGCCATCGAAATTTCCGAAAGTTAGTGCCACATTATCTTTTATCCCTTGCTCACAGTTGTAAATAATTTTCATACAATTTGATATTTTATATATATAATAGTTGTATTTTATAAACTATGGAGATAAATCGTGAAAAACACTAAAGGAAAAGTTGTAATATATGTGAAGAAGTACTGCCCATTCTGCAAGAAAGCAAAAGAGTTATTGGATGAAAAAGGTGTGAAATACGAAGAAATTGATGTACTTAGAAACTCGGATTTGTTTGACGGTATAAAATCAAAATATAACGTCAGGACAGTTCCACAAATTTTTATTACTGATGAAAATGGTGATTATGTACATCATATTGCTGGATGTGACAAATTGATGGATCTTGAAAAAGAAGGAAAGTTGGATAATATGTTAAATAACAATGAAGATAGCATTAATGCAACAGCTTACACAAGCGGCAGTGATGAACACGAGGGATGTAATATAATACATAATGAAGATTTTATGTGATTTTTTTGTCTTACTGTTGCTGGCATACCCACTTTAAACAATTTTTAATGAATTAAAAATACAATTCATCTAGTGAGTTTTTTTAGTGGGAAAAAATGATAAAAAATATTATAATTGTTAGCAAAAACTTAATTAGTATTGAATTAATTAACAAACAAGATTTAGAGAGTTTCATCAAGATTTTCACAGTGCTTGATAAGCATATAGCAGCTAAAACTCTTTTTACAGAAGAAGTGACAATAGAGTATAAACAACACAATTGCATAGAAGTTGTTGAATTGATAAAAGATACAGGTTTTACATATCATGATGTTGAGAATGTGTTAAATCACCTAAGTAATCATGGAATGAAAGTACCAAGTAGCGTTATAGCAAGCACCCTTTCTTCTTCATACAATCACGCACTTGAGTCTAAGGATGTAGCATTTGCCTGTTCTAAAGGGTTGCCACAATTTTACATCAGGGTAAATAAGAATACCTTTATAATGACTCCTATAAGTGAAGAGAATCTGGAATTGAATTCGCAAAATAGCAAAATGCTTATAGAGTCATTAAAGAGCGAAAAAAGCACTTATGATTGCATAGTGGAAGAAAATATCATCAAAGTTATAGTGCATTCTGAAATACATCAGGCTATAAACTCGATTATAAAATCACTGATAAAGTCTTGCCTTTTAGCAAGAGATGAAGAAGAAAAATTCAAAGAGAAATTGAGACAACTTGCTTTTAAAGATCAAGCTTTCGTTGAGTATTCTAGCATCAAAACCATTCATAGATATCCGAATAACCATCCTCTGAGAAAGCATGAAAGTGTTATTAAAGATATAGAAAATATTTTATGTGATTTCATAATAAATGAGAACAGCGGGTTTGCTATAGAGCGGTTAAATAGACTGGGCTCAGAAGTCTCTCCAAATACTCCAAGAATCATCACTAAAACTATAGATAAGCTTGTTAAGTTTCACTAAAATGTTGTTGGAATGGTTTTAGCCAATGTCTACATATATCTGATTTTTACTGATTGAGTGGAGCAATTGAGCTGCTCTCTGTCATCCCAGCGTTTAACACTGGGATGATTTCGTTGTATGGTATCTTATATAGTGTTTTACAAATTCACATAGCTATTTCAAATTTACCCATATCAATGTCAGTAAATTTATTGAGAAAATATCACTTAGTTCTTTAAATTTATGTTTTTGGATATATATTAATCATTTATTTTCAAAGCCTCAATAAAAGCATTTTGTGGGATGTTTATGTTTCCTACAGAATGCAATCTTTTCTTACCTTTCTTCTGCTTTTCAAGCAGCTTCATCCTTCGTGTGACGTCTCCACCATAGAGCTTGGCTGTTACATCTTTTCTATACGGGTTAATCGTTTCTCTAGCAATAATTTTTCCGCCTACTGCCGCTTGAATCGCGATTTTATATTGCTGGCGTGGTATCAAGTCTTTCAAACGTGCACATATTTCACGGCCTCTTTTTTCTGCCCTGCTTTTATGAACAATGCAGGCTAACGCATCCACAGGTTCTCCATTAACTAAAAAACTTAATTTATCTATCTGACTTTCCTGATAATCGGATATTTTCCAATCTAAACTTGCATATCCCTTGGAAATTGATTTTAGTCTATCGTAAAAATCAAAAACAACCTCAGACAGCGGTAATTTATACTTCAGTAGTGCTGTTGTCGTATTACCAACATAAGATAAATCCTGCTGTTCTCCTCTCCTCTCTTCACACAGAGATAGAATCTCTCCTAAATATTGATCAGGTACCATTATAGTTGCAGTGATCCACGGTTCTTCCACTATTTCAATTTTTGTAGGGTCTGGCATATCGCTTGGGTTATGGATATTTAAAACTTTACCATTTTGTGTTGCAACTTTATATATAACACTCGGTGCAGTTGCTGTTAGATCTAAATCAAATTCTCTTTCGAGTCTTTCTTGAATGACTTCAAGATGTAGCATTCCTAAGAAACCGCAACGAAATCCATAACCTAGGGCATTTGACGTTTCAGCATCAAATGTAAAACTAGCATCATTTAAATGTAATTTTTCTAGTGCTTCCCTTAAATATTTAAAATCATCTGTGTTATTGGGAAAAATACTGCAAAATACTACAGGATGTACTTCTTTAAAGCCAGGTAATGCCTTGCTGCACGGCCTTTTCTCTTCAGTAATAGTGTCTCCTACTTTGCAGTCTGCTACTTCTTTCATTGAAGCAGTTATAAAACCAACTTCACCTGCTGAAAGTTCACCAGTCATAACTTTTTTAGGAGTGAAAATACCGATATTATCGACCTGATATGTAGCATTATTAGACATCATAACGATTCTCATGCCTTTTTTTAGTACTCCATTTTTAACTCGCACTAAAATTACTACTCCTAGGTAAGGATCATACCAACTATCAACTAAAATTGCTTGCAGTGGAGCATTTGTATCACCTTGAGGAGCGGGAAGTTTTGTCACTATAGCTTCAAGTACATCCTTTATCCCAAGACCAGTTTTTGCCGATATCAAAATTGACTCAGTTGCATCAATTCCGATTACCTCTTCAATCTGAAGCTTTACCTTTTCTGGATCTGCAGCAGGAAGGTCAACTTTATTGAGCACAACTATTATCTCATGATTATTGTCAATTGCCTTGTACACATTTGCCAGAGTCTGAGCTTCAACTCCTTGGCTGCTGTCCACCACCAAAAGTGAGCCTTCACATGCAGCTAAGCTTCGGCTGACTTCATATGAAAAGTCAACATGACCTGGTGTGTCCATGAGGTTGAGGCAATATTTATTACCATTATTTGCAGTGTAATTGAGTCTTACCGTTTGTGCTTTGATTGTGATTCCGCGTTCACGCTCTATATCCATTGAGTCAAGTACCTGATTGGTCATTTCCCTTGTCTCAAGACCGTTACATTCTTCTATCAAACGATCAGCAAGAGTTGACTTCCCATGATCTATATGTGCTATTATTGCAAAATTTCTTATATTGTTCATAGATCTACTTATTTAAGTAGATCTATTTTACATTTTAAGTATTACAAGAGCAATTACTTATCTTCCTTTTTGCTGAAAACATTAAGCTGGCGTCTGTACTGGTCGGAAGTATTCAGTAGTTGATGGTTGACTCAGTTTGCTACTTTCCTCATTCTTTTCCTGCTTGCATGTTTTTACTGCATCAGCAAGGCTTAGGTAATCATTACCAACTTTAATTCTTACATCTTTATTTTCTTCTAAATCTTTATCATCTGGCTTATCACTTGCTATTTTAATAGTGCCATCGCTATTAGCACTTAATATAATGATAAATTCCCTTTCATCTATATACCAATTAAACTTTATTCCATATTGAGCTGCAGTACCTAAATTATAACACCTCACTCCATTTTTATCTACAAAGCCACAGACAACTTCTTCTTGATCGCCATTTAAAATACGAATTTCATGAATATTGTTTTTTTTACGAAAATCATTATTTAAAAACTCGCTTATCTCAATATTTATGCTTTTACTGTTGTCTTTTAGATTGATTACTGCATCACACAAACTACAATTATCATATTTTTCAATTGATACTGCATCAATAGTGCCGTTTTCTATATACTTTCTAAACTTTTCTTCAATTTTCTTTTCTAATTCTTCTTGCCTTGCTTCATTTTGTTGTTGCATTCCTTTTAGCTTTTCTTCCATTTTTTTCTGAAGTGATTCGATATCACAAATTAACGTGGATTCATCAATGCCGAGTATCACGTATGCTTGGCCCAATCCTGTCTTCAATCCTTCAATTATGATTACCATCTCTAAGATAGACCCTAAGTTTTGATAATGTATATTAATTTTTTCACTACTTATGCTACCTCGATTGCTATCCCAGTTGATAGCAATGTTAGTAAACATAGAATTAAGGCCTTCATAAATATCTTTCAATAGACTTGATTTCTCTGAGTTTATTCCATCACGTTTAATACTACTAACATAATCATTAAATGACTTTATTTCTTCAGAATATGTAAAGACACTGTACAGTTCTTTACGTGTTACTCTATCTTGTATTTTTTGTTTTATTTTTTTTAATATCTCACTACTAATACATTTTACCTCATAAAACTATTCAATATTATATACATAAACATTAGGGAATGTTAGCACTTTCTACATGCTTGCGCACTTCCTATTATTCCTTTAACATAGCTGACACTTTTTTTGAATGAGAAATCACTTTATTAATCATATAATTCTCATGATTGTTACCTATTTTAGGCAATTCATACAAATAATTCACCATTATCCCGGCTGACTGACTAATGCCTTTTTCAGAAGTATCAGCCATCCAGTTTAGTTGTTTTATTGATGCACCATTGCTTAAATGAAAGTGTGCGACCGGATCATAAGCACCACCACTACTGCTTTTAACCTTTAGCAAATAGTGTGCACAAAGTTTCAGTAGGGACTGTTTTTCGCATTCAATGTTAGTTTTTATGCTTTCTAAAATTTCTGTACCTGATTGTTTTATATTAAGCTTACCTAATAAAGCTACGTCTTGATTTTTTAGCCATTTTGTAAATCCAGGAACTGGAGAAAGAGTTGCATACACTTTTACGCTTTTAAATTCTTGCGATAGTTTTTCTACGACTCTCTTTATTAAAAAGTTACCGAGGCTAATTCCAGATAAACCAGTTTGAGTGTTTGATATTGAATAGAATATAGCAGTACTTGCACTGCTTGGGTCACTTGAGGGCACTGACTCATCCAAAAGGTGTTGAATACTATCTGAAATCTCATTCATCAATGCAACCTCTACAAAAATTAGAGGTTCGTTTGGTATTTTGTAATGAAAGAAAGCAAAACAGAGACGATCAGAATCTAGCCTATTTTTTAGGTCACCCCAAGAAGAAATTTTATGTACAGCTTCATATTTTATAAGTTTTTCCAACAATGATGCAGGTGAATCCCAGGTGATTTGATGAAGATCAAGTAGATCAACATCAACCAAAGTACAGAGTATATTTTTTAATTCATTTTCTAGTGGGTTTAGATTTTCATATTGGTTCTTTAGCTTAAGCACATCAGAACGCATATCAACAATAAACTTAAGACCTTCTGGTAAGGAGATAAACTGCTTCAATATTTTAGAGCGTGGTGATTCAAGGACTTTTATTAAGTCTTGTTCAAACTTATAGCTCGACTCAGAATCTTGATTTTTCTTATATACTTTTATTTCTTCATCTATTTTCGTTTTATCCGGATTGAATTTTTCTGCCAGGGTTTGTAAAAATTTTATTTGACCTGCCTCTGATAAACTCAAGTACAAATTACCAAGAGATACGGTGTTCTTACGTGCTGAGACTTCACCCCCCTTTGGGTTTAAGCATTCGTTCATCTTCAAGACTAAACTATCGACATCGCGACTACTACTTAAATCAGGGTTAATATTGCCAACCCATGATCTTACAGCGTTTGCTACTTCACCTAGTATCTTAAAAAAGCTCTTTGGTGCTTTCTGATCTTCAACTTTCACTATATCAGTTTTTGCTAATGATTCTTTTGTCATAAATTCCTTTTACTATGTATCTATCTTAATTTAAAGAAAAATCTTAGTCTACAAAGAAGGCATATACTTTCATGGTACAACTATTTTATAATCTATTTAAAATTTTCGTAAAGAGAGTTAGATTTTTAATTTTATTATTCTTCTTATAAAAGTACTTTTATTATAAAAATGACCTTTTTTCTCTTCCTTTTTCGGGTAAGGCTGATTTTTTAATTACCTAGGCGAAGTTACTTAATTTTTACACATCTATTGTAAAGTACAAAATCTGACTTTGGAATGAAAATGCTAGCTGATGCTTGGACTTTATTGATACTTACGCTACTTGAAACTATACTTGGTATAGACAATTTAATCTTTATTTCTCTAGCAATAGATAAGGTGCCAAATCTGCTGAGAGAAAGAGCCCGCCTTATAGGTTTTGGCTTGGCGCTATTGATGCGTTTTGTAATACTATTTTTTACATCATATATATTATCAATGCAAAAGCCTATATTTCACACTGTATCTCTGGATATCTCAGTAAAGGATTTACTTATGATTGCAGGAGGGTTATTCCTTATTGTTAAAAGCTCTATGGAGTTATGGAGCGACATTTTTGTACATAAGGAGAATAAAACAAAGGCAAATGTTAAATCACAATTTTTTTTAGTTGTGCTACAAATTATATTAATAGATTTAGTTTTTTCGGTTGATTCGATATTAACTGCCATAGCATTAACTCACAATATGATAATCATTGCCATAGCATTTACATTTTCCATACTAGCGATGCTATTTTCATCAAGTTATACCGCTCAGGTAATAAAATCCAACCCAAGCTTAAAAGTAATTGCCATTCTATTTATTTTACTCGTCGGTGTATATCTAACACTTGAAGGGCTTCACATAGAACTACCAAAAGCATGTTTGTATTCTTCATTTATGTTTGCATTGCTTGTGGAAGCTATAAGCAAAATAAAGAAAATACAGCCTTGAAACTATTTTACACGAAGCAAAAATCCAATCAGTGCGTGACGTACAACTGTGCGAACATTTTCTAGCAGGAAGGTGTCATTCAGCTTCGGTGTCATCCCAATGCTTGACACTGGGATCCATTTTTCCATCATCAAAAACATTGTATTTTTACATTACTTTTATGCTTACCAACTTAACTGGATCCCAGTGCCCAGACACTGGCATCCTACAGATAATGTTCATACAGCTGTGCGTCACACGCTCTACTGTCAAGTAGGTGCTTGCTGTCCATTTATTAAGGCGGCAGATGGTTTCTCTGCTCCATCAACTTTAGTACTAGGCTTTAGTAATGCATATGTAGCACAACCAACTACCAGTGCTGCTGCTGTAACTGCAACCACTGCTATAACGATAGGTGTCAACTGAGCTGTAATTGTTCCAGTTGTAAAAAGTGCCACTGCTATAGCAGTGCCTAATAATCCAGTTACTCCACCGGCAATCTTTGCTTTATTACGCGCTTTTACAAAAGAGCCTCCTCCTGCGTCTAATAGAGCTTTTACTACGTCTTGACTCTTAGCATGATCTAAAGGAGTCTTTCCATCTTTATCTACTGCATTAACTTTTGCTCCTTCTTTGAGTAAAACCTCTACTATCTCTGTGTAAGCAGCAAAGTGCAAAGCAGTGTACCCACTTTTATCTCTCACATTAACATCTGCTCCTGCTCCGATTAAAACCTCTACTACCTCTTTGAAACCATACAAAGCAGGATAGTACAAAGCAGTGCACCCATTTTTATCTATCACATTAACATCTGCTTTTGCTCCGATTAAAAACCCTACTGTCTTTTTGTAACCATTCTCAGCAGCTATAATTAATAACGTCCACTTTTCGTATGGGTAAATATCAAATACATGATTTACATCAAAATTACCTTTCTCCCACTCTTGATATAGATCTTGATTCTGTTTCTTTAGTTCTTCTTGTATTTTCTTAATTATATTATCTTTATTTAAATCTTTCTTAGCCTCAATCGTCCTCAGTACTGTTTTCAGTGATTCATATTCTCTTGTCATGATTTTACCTTCAATATCAAACGATATGTTTAATTATTACATTATTATGATAAAAAGTCGATTAAAACAAGCTAATAACTGGGATTGTGAATAGTAAATTAGATTCAAGTAGCCTCTGTGGTGTCATTCAACTTCCTTGTCATCCCAGTGCTCCTTTTTCTGTCATCCGAGTAGCTTGACACTGGAATCCAGATCAAGTACGGCTATTATCAAAATAACCCTTCGTTGTCATCCCAGTGCCCGGACACTGGGATCCAGGAACCAGCGTCACGCGCTGGAATGACATTAAATAGTTTTCCTTAAAATTTGAGTTATGCAAGCAGCCTCTTTGGTGTGATTCGAGTAGCTGAAACTGGAATGAAATTATTGCTACTCCCACTCAATAGTTGCTGGTGGCTTGGAAGTTAAATCATACACAACTCGATTTACTCCGGAAACTTTGTTAACAATTATACTACTGACGTCTTGCAAAAACCTCCAAAATACTAACGAATGTTGATCTTTATTTTCAAATGGAAATGCATCAGCTGTCATGCCATCAGATGAAGTCACAGCCCTTAAAGCGCAAACATATCCGTATGTACGATTATCTCCCATAACTCCCACAGTTTTTACTGGTAACAGTACAGCAAAAGCCTGCCATATTTTATCATACAGATCATAATTTTTCATTGTGTTGATATATATTTCATCTACTTCTTGCAATATTCGTACCTTTTCTTCATCAACCTCACCTATGATCCTCACTGCAAGTCCAGGCCCAGGAAATGGATGTTGAAATATTATCTCATCTGAAAGCCCAATTTCTTTGCCAAGCAGCCTTACTTCATCTTTAAAGAGATAGCGTAAAGGTTCTACTAGTTTCAGATTCATTTTTTCTGGCAACCCACCAACATTGTGATGAGATTTAATTGTACTAGTGTTTCCTGAAGCGTGCCCTGATTCAACTACATCAGAGTAAATGGTGCCTTGCATTAAAAAATCCACATCACCTATTTTTTTTGCCTCTTCTTCAAATACTTCGATAAAAGTATTGCCGATAATTTTTCGCTTTTCTTCCGGATCAGTTATTCCCTTTAACCTACTTAAAAACAAGTTTGATTTATCAACGTAATTTATTGGAATTTCTTTTAACATAGCAGTGGTCTGGCTCTTACGCAATAACCCAGTATCGATAAAAATACAGTTTAATTGTTTTCCTATAGCTTTGTGTGTAAGAACTGCTGCAACACTTGAATCAACCCCCCCACTTACTGCAGCAATTACTTTTTTCTCCCCTACTAAGTTTTGAATTTTTTCCTTCTGTTTTTCAACGAATGACTTCATTGTCCAATCTCTCTCACAATTTGCAATATCTAAGAAATTAGAGAGAAGTTTACTACCATTTGTCGTAGGCTTAACTTCAGGATGGAACTGAGTACAGTAAATCTTCCGCTGTTCGTTGGCAATTATTGCGATTGTTTGATTTATTATACCTGAGGCAATAGCAGTAAATCCTTGCGGTATAGTTTCGACACTGTCTGCATGGTTCATTAGCACATCGACTTCGGAATTAACGTTCCAAGTATCCTTTATAATTGGGGATTCTTTTAGTATCTTGATTTTAGTTTTGCCAAATTCCTGATTGAATTCTTTTCTTACCTTTGCCCCGAAATAATGACAAATGAGTTGCTGTCCATAACATATTCCAAGTATAGGAGTGTTTATTGTTTCGTTAAGTTTTATAATTTTATGTGCTACTTCACTTACTTCAGAGCAATTGTCATTTACAGATTGCGGTCCTCCAGAAAAAATAAATCCATTGAATTTTAATACTGTTTCGAAATCGATATTGCTTGGAAATATTTCACAGTAAACGCCCATTTCCCTGATTTGTCTTGCAATAAGCTGTGTAAACTGTGAACCAAAATCAATAACGGCAATTGCTGACAATGTGCTCCTCCATATTATTTAAAGCAATATTTGATAATAAAGAAAACAATAAAGTAAGTAAACTAAGACCTGTTTAAAAACTTTAATATATGACTAAAGTAACTTAAATTTACCGCAACAGATTTGTGATTAAGCTGTCTTAATTATCATTCTGATACTCTCTTCTTATCATAATAGCAACCCCAACATCTTTCCTTAAGTTGATACCATTGCCTGAACGGATACGTTTAATATATATATAAATTCCTATCTTTTATATCTAATAAACCAAGTGTTGGTACGATTGTTGCTTTCAGGAAGATGACGGTTTCTACTGTCTTAGCCAGTTTTTTGACTTTTGATGCAATAAGTTTTGGTTATCTTTTCTATGCTCTATAAGCCCACCAATTACCATAACTTCGCCGCTCTTAATTTTTAACGTAGAGTGCATTTCTCTGGTTTCAATAATTGGAATGTCACTATTTAATTTCATTTTATTCTGCTGTGCGACATATTCTATATTTGGGTCTTTAGTGTAATCGTTAATTCTTGATAAGGTTGGATGTATATCCATGAATATTTCATTAGTATCAATGTTAATGCTTGGGTGGATTATTAACACCACACCTATTGGAGTGCTATTCATCTTGGTAATTAAGGCATGATTGGAGTTTCCGGTATCTTTCTGTATATCGGAAGTAAAATAGATATGGTTTTTAGTAAATGAAATCATTGCTTGCTGATTATTTATAGCATGTACTCTAGGGCTTGAAATTACGGTTGAAGTGCCAAATTTATTTAAAATTTTTACTAAATCTCCTAAATCACTCACACTAGAGTTAATTGCTAGGTCAATAATAGAGTTACCTTGATTTGTTATAGATTTGGTTTCATTATGCAAATCATTTAAGTTGATACCAGAAAGGTATTTATCGTCTAATAAAACTTCAACTATTTTGGCCTCGATCATTACTTGAGAAGACGCCAATTTCTTAACTTTATTAATATATTCTTCAACAGCTTTGTGAATATCTTTTCTAGCATTTAGAATAATGACACCAGCTTCTCTGTTGGATGAAAGAAACTCACCATCATCTACTCCGTTAACATCCATTATTGCATTTAAGCCTTTTTCTAATGAATTCCATAAATCACTACTATATTGAGATTTCATATAGTTTCTATCACCATCACTGTCGGTAATATTGTTACCAATGATAAAACTCCTTTGCGCAGAGTGTTGAATATTGATGAAGTCTACGTAATAATTTTGTGCATATGGCAAATCTTGTTCAATTCTAATTACACCATTATTCATTGAGTAACGCAATTTGGCGCTGTTGGCTATATTCTGAATTACTTCGTTTATGTTCTTATCTTTTAGCTTTAAAATAATATTACCTGATATTTTGGGATCTATGTCTAAGTTAACGTCAGAAAGTTTTCCTATCTCAATCAGTAAATCCTTTACTGGTACTTTTTCATCAACATTAATCGAAAGAAACTGATTACTGGTTGTAAGATCGGGAAACTCTACCGGTAAAGGTATCATTTCTGGTATTGCTGGTTCGTTATTCTTCAAAGGAGTATTATATTGTTGCAACGAATAATCGTGCTTATAATTGTCTATATTAACAGAATGTTGCTTGTTAGGTAGATGTGTACAAGAAATAATGAAAAGGAGTATTAAACATTTTAAAATAGCCATGAGGGCAGCATACAAATCTATACTAATAGTTTTCTATAAAAATGTTAAAAATGTATTTAATTGTATCCGTTCAGGGGAGTGGTTTAAGAAATGATAGATAGGAGATTATGAAAAGGGTTTAGCCGTATGGAAGTGGGATGAAAAGAAGCACTGGTTTCACATGCGTCTGAACAGACACCATTTTACAGCATTTTAAATTTGTCCTGTGCAATGTTTGTACAGTTGCGATAAAAATTACTTGACAAATTTTGACAGCTTTGTTATTTTGATAGTGAAGATATTCTAGAGCTCGAAATCTATCTTCGTCTGCAGACTTTTCAACTTAATTAATTTATAATCTCTAGTTAAAGTATATTGTACTTATGTATAGATAACTTCTATCATAGCTATGTACATTTTTCTGAGTTTTTTTGTATTACTTAGGAGGATCATCATGTTTAAAATCATGGATTACGCATATCATTGACATAAATGCCTTAAAAGGACAGATGGTACCTACGTCCTCTTTATATAGATTATGTATTTGTTCAGATACGACTAAATTGTGTCTAGTGTAGAAAAAATTAGACAAATTCAGCCTTATATAGAACCAAATTCAACGGAAGTAGAATTATCCTCATTTCCATAATAGTAAGGATTTGCTTCTTGCGTATTATTAACAGCAGTTTTTAATAGTACTTCCTTATCACTATTCCATGCAACTTTCTCCATAATTGGAATATAATCCTTACACTTTTGATTATCTCCACAATCCTTGATTTTACTATCATCATTTAGATAACGCTTCAATGCATCATAGTATACTTTAGTGTTATTACCCTCTTTATCTATCATTTGTCCTAAGGTATTAACAAGTATCAATGGTGCAACTTGTTTTGCTTTTACAACACTTGTTTCACTGGACTCTCTAAAGAGATTAGGACATGCTCCTCTGGAAAAAAAGCTCTTGTTGAATTCTGGATTACCATAGTAAACGTTCGGGTAACAGAAACTCTTAATCTCTTCTTCTTGACACGCTAACTCTATTTGATCATCGACACATTTTTCACATTCTATATTACCAAGCCAGGATATTGAATTAAGATCCTCTGTAAAGGCAAATTTAAAATTTACTGCACCATAATTACCATTTGCTCCCTCTTCTATATATTTTGCAATCTTAGGATTACTGTACATCTCAGGATATAATTCCTTTAGTAAATCAGATGCACTAAAACCTTGACAACCTATCTTATTATCAACTTTATAAAAATGAGAATATGGCCCACAATTTTCATACTTGGAACAATCTGAGGTTACTTTTCGAGATGTAATTTCTCCATTTTCATTCTCTCCTTCATCAGTAACAGGTTCGCCCGTATCAATTTCACCTTCTCTATCGGTAACAGATTTATCTATACCACTTCCTTTTTTACATTCTTCAGCTATTTTTTTATACCACTCAGTCTCTGCTGATGATTGCTCTACATTTTAATTTCCGTAGCTGTTCACAACATTACACTCTGGAACTATATACCTAATATCGCATGCTGATTTCTCTCTTTATCTTCTGCAAATTAATTAAATGAAGGGCATTAAGTATCCACACTACTAAAAAAAGTGTGGTACAAAATATAAACATTGCAATTAGTGGCAGCAGTAAAGAACCTTCTATTGCTACTCCACCTTTTCTAAAAATACTTGCTGGCTGATGAAGAGTAGACCATAAATTCACAGAAAATTTTACTATGGGAATATTTATAGCACTAAAAATGGCAAATACTGCTGATGATTTCTCTGCTCTTGCTTGATTATCAAAAGCGCTCCACAATGAAAGATAACCAACATACAGAAAAAACAAAATCAGCATTGAAGTAAGCCTTGCATCCCATACCCACCAAGTACCCCATGTTCCTTTTCCCCAGACGCTACCTGTGATTAAGCATATTGCCGAAAAGACTGTCCCTGCAGGAGCAGCAGCATGTGCCAAAACACTAGCAACGCTATTGTTCCACACCAATGAAATGAAACTGAGTGATGCAATGAGTCCGTATATTCCAAGAGCAAGCCATGCAGAAGGCACATGAAGATACATAATTCGTACAATTTCTCCTTGTTTATAATCTCCTGGGGAGAAGAATAATGCCAAGAACATTCCAATTAAAAAACATGCGAAACAAATAACCCCAAGCCAAGGTAGAGCTTTTTTAGTAAAAGAAGTGAAATTTGTAGGCTTTAATAAAAACATTCGTTTTGAGAATAATTGTGTTAAGAATTTATCAATTAGTTTGAGTTTTATCAACAAGATAGTTTTTCTATATTTACGTAGTATAATAAATTAGCACAATTTCAGTAGCAGATTGCTTGCTATTATTTTTAGTATAACGTTGATGATCCTTAAAAAGCTTAACCTACACTTAGTGTCAGATTCAAGTGGTGAAACTGTTATATCAGTTGCAAAATCAGCTCTGAAACACTTTCGTTCTGTAGAAACGATCGAATATGTTTGGTCTTTCGTAAAAGGAGAAGAGCAGATTGACAAAATTTTAGAGGAAATTAATAGAAAAAGTGATGAGCATAATTTTGTTATATGCACTATTACTAATGATGAGCTAAGAAAATATCTAAAAAATAATTGTATAAAGCTAAAAATTCCCTACAGAGCGATATTATCACACATTATTAGGGAAATCTCATCCTATCTTGAAATTGAAAAAGACGAAAAACTTGACTTACATGCTGAGATAAATAACGAATATTTTCAGCGCATTGAGGCAATAAACTATACCATTAATCATGATGATGGACAAAATATTCAAGATATTGATAAAGCCGATATAATTTTGGTTGGAGTTTCACGCACATCAAAATCTCCCACCAGTATGTATTTAGCTTACCGAGGCTATAAAGTTGCAAATGTTCCTTTTGTTAGCGAGATACCCTTTTACGTCGACTTAGCAAAATTAAAAAATAAACTGACTATAGGAGTAACAATAGACGTAAGAAGGCTAATAGAAATACGCAAAAATAGACTGACTTCAATTAATAATGAAGGTAATAATATATATGCTGACCCTAGAAAAGTAGAAAAGGAAATTAAAGAAGCAGAGGAGTTCTTTAAGCAAAATAACTGGCCAATTATTGATGTCACGCAAAGGTCAATCGAAGAAGTATCAGCAACAATTATACAGTATTTTAATAAAATGTGAAAAATTTATCAATTGACTAACTCTCTGTCAGTGATCATAATGTAAGGTAATTCTATTCTTACTGTAGATATGAAAGTTAAAGGGTCACTAAAATCTCATCGTAACAGAGATAAAAATTGTAAAGTTGTGAAAAGGGGTGGTAAGGTTTATATTATAAATAAGGTAAAGCCAAGATGTAAAGCGCGTCAAGGTTCTTAGCTTTTTGTTTTCCTTTTTATGTCATATGTTTTTCATATGGAAGCATGGTTAGAAAGAAACAAAAATTGTTGTATTTAACCATAGCACTGCCCATTTCTTCTCTTACATTATATTTTGGTATTAACATGATTACAGGCAGACGTGGCTTGTTAACATTAATTAACTTAAAAAAAAGAAATTAATTACGTGCGTCAACAAGTCCATGAATTTTAGTTCCACCCTAAGCCCTCTTGAGCTTGAGAATTTTTTCTATATATAGGCTGAGCATGAATGACATCTGATCATCAATTATGCAAATCTGGATCTTGTTGTGCATACTTAAGTCATTTTGCCAAAATTCCCTTTTTGCATCACCTTTTAAACCTCTTGTGTATACTTCTGTAATTGTGGTAAATTTTTGATCATTGGCAGCCACTTCTCCACACTGCTTCCATACATATTCTCAACTTCTTCTCGCTTTTACTGTGTATTCCTTTTGTGCTCTTTAAAACGGTACCTTCTATATATATATTTATTGTCATTAGGCTAAGTTACCGCTTTTTTTCCATTTTTATACTTCCTGCCCTTGATTAATTTGACCTGCTAACATTTTGTTTACAGGGCCTGCTATTAACTGTAATAGTTTAGACTTGATCTGACAAGCAAACAAAGTAAG
>NZ_JAFEVF010000001.1:82061-92503 GCF_048054115.1 Wolbachia endosymbiont of Nasonia vitripennis
TATCTTACTTTGTTTGCTTGTCAGATCAAGTCTAAACTATTACAATTGAGGCTTCTTTGTTCATCAGCATGAATTTTTTCTCCCAGTCCATCAGCTATTTCTACAACTTTATCATCCCATTCATTCTCACACTCTAGCTTGCTTCTTAACTCTTCAACTTCCCATGCTAGTTTGCATATCCCTTGTTCATAAGATTCCAGTTGTGCTTTATGCTCATCTTTCAACTCTTGCACTTGAAGTTTTAAATTGCTTATATACTGCTCCTTTTCCTTCATTATGTGTGCTGCTTCTTTTAATTTGTCTTCTAACTCCTTCTTTTCTGTATTAACACCTTTTAGCTTACCCTCTAGCTTTCCTTTTGCTTCACATACATTTTTAAGTTCTTGTGCTTTCTCTTGTAACTCTGCTAACACACTTGCTAACTTTTCATCTTTTTGTGCCAGTTCAGTTTGCAATTCCGTGTTTTTTCGCTCTTCTTTTCCAAAACTGTTTTGTAAATCAGTTATTTGTTGTGAAGCAATTTCTGGTTGAGTTTCAGTGTGCTGTAAATTGGCTTCCAATGCATTGCTATTAATAGAAGGAGAAGAAGGAAGGCTATTATCAGCATCAACTTTATGATCTAACTTCCCCTCTGGTTCCTTACCTTGATAAGCCACCATAGATTCATTGTAAAGATTAATAGGAGTAGCCTATTCTCTTCTAGTGATTCCATTACAGCATCATATAAGGAGAGACCTTGAATATATAATTCATCGTTTTGCTTTATTAATTCTAGAATCTCCTTCGATGAAACAAAATCTTCACCATTAAATTTTAGTATTTCAGTTATGCCATCGCTACTCACATTCATAATCATGGTACACATTCCTGATCCATCTTTTGCAGCCCAAGTGCTTGTCATTTCATAATATGCACCTTCTTTAAATTCATAATATCTTTTCTTATCTTTTTTATGAGCGTGTATTTCATGTTTTTTATTGCAATAGATATTCAGTTCTTTAATATCTTTCTCTTGCTGTAAAACGTCACTAATCTTTGTTGGCTCACTATTGTCGTAATGAGTAAGGTTAATATTCAAAACTTTATTATTATTGTCAATTTCTTCACAGTAAACTTGAAAGTCCTCTTTCCATTTTCCAAAATACCTACTTGCAACTTCTTTTCCTTCCTTTACTAACTCTATGTATTTACCTATATTTTTCTCAAAGTCCTCATTAACAGGCTTTTCTCTTTCTTTTACTGCTTCATCCACATACATTCGCTTAAAATCATTATCACCTATTAGATTACTAAAACGCCAATTACCATAAGCTTTTTGTATATCAGTAAAGTCCATCTTTTCTCTCAAAAGCGCTAATAAGCTTATCTTATCTCTCAAATTTTCTAACTCACAATCGAGAAAATCATCGAAACTGCATAACTTTTTATACAGTTCCCTATCTTCTATAATTGAGTGAAGAAATTTCATTATAGTAAGGTTCTTAATGGAAGGCTCATTTTTTTCTGCATCATTAATATAGCTTTTGAGAAATTGAAATATACCAAGCCCATCACTATCTTGGACAAACTTCTCTCTATCATTAAAACAATTGTTGCCCTGTGATGAACATAATCTATTATGCAATTTTTGCAAGTCATGTATTGACTTAACTACATATTCTGCAACTGACAATTCTCTCAGCTGATCACTTGTTTTTTCCGCTTTTACTGCTTTGTCTCCCTTAGTCAAACCTGCAATCATAATACGCCTCCTTTAACTATGTTTATATTATAACAATCAACATGTATTTAAGAAAAATCACACTGCTCACTGTACGTTTACGCTGCTACTTTGCATAATAGATTGCTTGAAGTCACACAAGTATCGTTTTTTATTAGATAAAAGTTAACAAGACGTTTTCATAGATTTTTAAGCTTAATAACATCCTCTCTATTGGGACTAGTTGAAATTAGATGAATTGGTACACCTATTAATTCTTCTATTTTTCTCACATATTTCATCAAATTTGCAGGTAATTCCTTAACTGACCTTTTGCCTTGAGTTTTCTCTTTCCAACCAGGAAATTCTTCATATATTGGCTCTAATTCTTTTTGTATTGAATGTGATGCGGGTAAATAATCATACATTTTTCCGCCATACTTATAACCAGTGCCTATTTTAATAGTATCAAAAGAATCAAGAATATCTAATTTGGTTAATACAATGCTTGAAACTCCAGAGAGTTGTACGGCCTGGCGCACTAAAACTGCGTCAAACCATCCGCAGCGCCTTCTTCTATTGCTTACTGTTCCAAGTTCCTTACCTATAGAAAATAAGCTGTCTCCAATCTCGTTATTTTGTTCAGTAGGAAATGGACCATTACCCACTCTTGTTGTATACGCTTTTGCTACACCAATAATGTGAGCATTGTAGGATAATCCTGAGCCTGTTATCGCTTGCGATGCTACGGTATTACTTGAAGTAACAAAAGGGTAAGTTCCGTGGTCGATATCTAAAAATGCGCCTTGAGCGCCTTCAAATATTATTTTCTTACCTTCTTTCATAAAATCATTTAGTATCTTCCACACAGGTTTTTTATATAAAAGAATTTTTTCTGAAATCTCTTGAATTTCCTTTAATATTTCTTCTTTTTTAACTACCTGGTAGTTAAGTCCTTTTCTGATAGCATTATGGTAACTCAGGAGAGCATCCACTCTTTGATTGAGCTCATCTGTGTTTTCTAAGTCACAAAGGCGTATAGCTCTCCTGCCAACTTTATCTTCATAACATGGCCCTATCCCTTTGTTTGTTGTACCAATTTTGTGATTTCCGTTTAAATCTTCAAATAGCTTTTCCTTGTCCTTATGTACGCTAAGTATTAATGGACAGCTCTCGGATACCATCAAGTTGTTATAGTTTACGTCCACTCCTTTAACTTTCAATGACTCTATTTCTGAGACTAGAGCATGTGAATCAAGAGCAACACCGTTTCCTATAATAGATATTTTGTCCGCTCTCAAAACAGCAGAGGGCAGTAAATTTAATTTATAAACCTCATCATCTATTACTATAGTGTGCCCTGCATTATTTCCTCCCTGAAATCTCACAACTACATCTGCATTCTCAGAAAGATAATCTACTATTTTACCCTTGCCTTCGTCACCCCATTGCAGACCAACAATTACAATATTATTCATCACTATTTTCTAGATTAATACGTAAATATTAATGCAGCATGCTACAAATGAAAAGAGAAATCTACGCCTTTCCTATATCCCTAAAATAAAGAAATAGACTATCGACTTTTTTATATATTATAAAATTATTCATCATTATATGGTACAACTTACAGCATATTTATAGTAAGGTGTTAATTATGAAAGAGGCAAAGAAGAGTCCGGTAGTTAGATTAAAGGCCACAGCTAAAGAATTCAATTTTAGTAAATTAAGAGCAGATCAAGATAATAAATTAGCGAATTCCGGTGAAACAATGTTCTTAGATTTTCAAAGAATGAATTTTATTATTAATGAAAAAGAAATAGATAAAAATTTTATTATTGCATTTAAGGAAGGAGCTAAAGATTATAAAAATGAGATTTTTAACCGTGATAATTTTGATAACCTCTCTGAAGAAGGTAAAGCTTTTATGGAACCAGTACTTAAGGAGCTTGATCAAGATAGACTATCTGAAGTTTGGGAAAATCATTGTAATAGCCCTACAGTTGCTGATGAAAAAAAAATTGATGAATATAGAAAGGAATTTGAGAGATTTTATAACGCAGGGAGAAGCTCTTATCATCTATTCTCCAAAAAAGATTACCGTGCATTAGCAAAGGAAATTTTCAAGGAAATGTTCAGGTACGCTGGGGCAGAAGTTCCAAGTAATGCTATTTTAGAAGAGCTAGTCACCAATTGTAATCAAGCAGGGTATGAAGCTGGTATATTTAATGAATCTCATGCAGCACTCAGTAGTTGTAGCTTGATTCCACATAGTCCTAAAAAAGCGCTAAACATTTACTGCACTGATCACAACCACATAAAAGTGAAGTCTGATATGGCAATGCCTATAACCACGCTTAACAATCCGAAAGAGAAAATATGTGACCTATCCAGCTCATTAGAATTCACACTTGAATCTCAAGATAGCAAAAATGGTATAATATATAAAGAAGGTAAGTTATCACTTACTATTCCTGAAGAGCTAAAAAACTATAAAGATAATGGCAAGAGCTTGTTTGACATTATTAAAGAATATTTTCAGAAATTCTGTGCAGAACTAGGATTTAAATATGAGACAAAAATACAAATAGAGCATGACTTAGGTACTCAAATCAAAGTAAATAACTATTTAGATGGTACGATATCAACCATAGGATCAGATGCAAATGAAGAATTTATTAATCTTTTAAGCAAAAACCTCAGAGAGAAGTTATTGGAATCAGGAGTTGCTCTAGGAGGTGAAGATGTTGATGATATTATTGAAGTCAGAGTATCTGCAGTTATGGATCTACTGCGTGATTATACTAAATTGGAAGATAATAAAGAAAACAGAGAGTTATTAATAAGTGAAGTAGCAGATAATTTAGGGCTTTCCACTCAAGATAAAACAGCATCAGAAGTATTGATGGAATTAAACTCTTTACCTTCTTCGATAAAAGGTCAGGTTAATCATAATCAAGTGCAGTTTGTTGTAAATATTTTTACCAATTTAATTGTTGAAGGAAAAAGCGAAGTATACAAAGAAAAAAATGCAATTAATGCAATTGATGCAATTCATCAGAAGATAGATAAGGCAATTGTTGAGCAAGAAAAAAGAGCAACCAACAAACAAGATATAGAGAATGATAAATGGACAGATAAAATAAAAAAACAGAGATTATCTATGGAATCACATGGGCATTTGCATTAAAGATACTGTGTACAGAGGCGTAGTATGCTCAATTTTCGCCTTTCATTTAAAGCACTCAAATTGACCAAACACACTCAATCCAAAGCGTTTGTAGATTCGATATCTTGAGTAACTTGACGCAGAGAGAATTGTATACCTTAGTCAACTTTTCTAGCGGTATCCATAAGGTAAATCATTATTTGAGTGTTACACCCAAGCCCTCTTTATTTTCCTCTGTTATCAAGCTAAAAATACCATTTGGTTTCATTATGTATACGAAACTATTATGCTTGCAAGAAAAAAAACCCTAAAAAACTGGAAAAGAGAATAGGAATTTGACATAAGCTATTCCCAAATTTTCAATGTTCATATGGTTATAAGCAGTACAGCTATTAATCATCCATTATTGATATACCTGAATTATTCTCAGTAAATAAATCAAGTATAATGTTAGGTACTCTACCGTCAACTATGTGAACAACCCCTGCACATTCTTCTACCATTTTAGTATATGACATAAGCCTTTCAACAAATTTTTCTCCTTTAATTTTTCCACAATCAATCGATTCTTTTAAATTTTTAATCAAGACTCTTCTATTGCCAACTTTGTTTATTTCTTCATCTGTATCACTCAAGATTATCATTTTAGATGCGTAAACTGCAAGTGCAATTGCACTTGCAGTGCTATCAGTATCAATATGATATGTTTCTCCATTTTTTCCATAACCGATAGGTGCAATAACTGGTATAGAATCTGATTCTTCAATAAAGAATAATATATCAGGATTGATTTCAGTTGGTCTACCGATAAATCCCATGTCTAGTATTTTTTCAATATTATTTAATCTATTTTCCCTAAGCGTAGTGCTTATCTTTTCAGCTTTTATGAGGTTGCCATCTTTTCCACATAGTCCAATAGCTGAACCACCAGCAGAATTTATATGCTGAACAATTTTTTTATTAATTGAACCACACAGTGCCATTTCAATGATTTTCATAGTGCTTTTGTCTGTAAGTCTGACACCATTTATAAACTTATCATTCATACCTAGCATTTTTAACACTAAGTTAATTTCATATTCTCCGTCATGAACTACCACCGGATTTATACCAAGCTGTTTCAACAGAACAACATTATGCGCAAAAGCACTAAGCAGCGTTTCATCTGAGATTATTACACTGCTGCATTTGATGATAAAAGTTTCGCCTACAAATTTAGGTATGTTAGACAGAACTTCAAATAATATTTCTGTTTTTTCCTTCAATGGCATCTTACCATTTAAAGATTCATCACTTTTCATTTTTTTATCTTGTAAATTTGAAAAACTCATCTCTTACCTTGGTGATTTTATGCTTAACACGAATGCTTATTTGATGAATTGATACATGTTCATTATTAACCCACTTTTGAGTATTTTCTAGAATAGCATTTAGACTTTCCTGATTCACTTTATCTATTTTTGTTAGCACAATATTAAAGTTAATATTATTACATATTAACCAATAAACAAAGTCTTTGTCTATTTCTTTTAATCCTACCTTGCTATCTATAAGCACAAACACTCTTTTTAGATTTCTCCTGTGAATTAGATAGTACTCAATTAGGTTTAAGTATTGTACTGCTTCTTCCTTGCTTGCACAAGAATAGCCATAACCCGGTAGGTCGACAATCCTAAACTTATCATTGTACATAGAGTAAAAATTTATTTGTCTAGTGCATCCAGGTTTAGAAGAAACTCTTGCAGCTTTTTTGCTGTTTATCAGCAAGTTGATTAAACTTGATTTTCCTACGTTTGATCTACCAGCAAATGCAATCTCTGGAGCCGACTCATCTGGTAATGATTTTTTGTCTGAAGCTCCAAATATGAAGCTGCAGATTGATGTTATCTGTTTTGCCATTATACTTAGGTAGAAATATTCGAGACAATTATAGTGTTATTGCTTGATATAAGAAATTTTTTATTTCAGTATATATTACTTACTTAAACAGCTGAAAACTAGACCTGTACTATATGGATATAGAGAATAATTTACAAGACTTAAAAAAAAAGTTTTCTGATGTAGAGAGAAATCTGGAAAACCCTACCAATTTGAGTCAAAAAGAATTCGTTAGTTTTTCAAAGGAATACTCTGAACTCAGACCAATTATCGAGATAATCGATGAATATAATATATTAAAAGAGGAAATTTCAGATTTAGAAGAAATCATGAAAGATGAGAACAGCGATGGTGATATAAAAGAGTTAGCAAAAGAAGAACTTCTTGAGAAGCAAAAGATACTATTACCGAAAGTAAAAGCAAAACTAAAGTTGGCATTATTACCCAAAGATGAAGATGACTCAAGAAATGCAATATTAGAAATTAGAGCAGGCACAGGCGGAGAAGAAGCAGCATTATTTGCAGCGATGTTATTTCGTATGTATCAAAAATATGCAGAAAGAAGAAATTGGAAGTTTGAGCCAATAAGTATTTCTAATACAGGTATAGGTGGCTATAAGGAAGCTTCTGCACTCATTAATGGAACAGAAGTTTTTGCAAGACTGAAATTTGAGTCAGGGGTGCACAGAGTACAAAGAGTGCCAGAAACTGAATCCTCAGGAAGATTGCACACTTCCGCAGCTACTGTTGCAATATTACCTGAAGTAGAAGAGGTTGACTTTGAAATAGAAGAAAAAGATTTACGCATAGATGTTTATAGATCCAGTGGTCCTGGAGGGCAATCAGTGAATACAACTGACAGCGCAGTAAGGGTCACCCACTTGCCAACAGGGATAGTTGTAATACAGCAAGATGAAAAATCGCAGCACAAAAATAAGGCTAAAGCGCTCAAAGTGTTGAGAGCAAGGCTATACGAAATTGAAAGACAAAAAAAAGAAATGGAAAGGTCAACAATGAGGAAAAGCCAAATTGGTTCTGGAGATCGCTCTGAACGTATAAGAACTTATAACTTTCCACAATCAAGAATAACAGATCATAGAATTAATCTCACTTCACATCGACTAGAACAGATTATAAAAGAAGGTGAACTAGATGAATTTATTGAGGCATTGATTTCACGAAATGAAGCAGAAAGGTTGACTGGAGGGGGTAATGTTACTTTTTGATGGAAATTTGAAACAAAGCATAGGTATCAGGTTAAAAAGAAGTAAAGTTAGTTGTTCATAAGGTTGACAATTATTTAAATTTATGCTATAATTAGCAGCTCTATAACTTACAGAAACCATGGAAGTTGACTTTAACCAATATGTTAATAGTAACACCTTAGAGTTAAATAATCTATATGTATATATGGAAAAGCTAGTAAACTTTTTACAGAAAAAGCAAAATATTACAAGCTTGACTTTATCTAATTGTTATATTGATGCTCAGTGCGGAGAAGTTTTAAATGAAGCATTAGAGAATATTAATCTTCCAAATATTACTGAGTGTAAATTAACTTCTAGCATTATTGGCGCAGAAGGCTCAATAGCAATCACTAAATTGTTAAAGAATGGTAACTTTCCAAATCTTATTAAACTTGATTTAATTTCTAATGATATTGATGTTGAAAGTGGAATAATATTAATGAGTGCGCTAAGGGGTGGTAGTTTTTCAAATATTAAAGAATTTAATTTACTTTATGACAACGTCTGCAACGAAGGCATAGCAGCATTACGTGAATCATAGAACAACAATATGCTTCCAAATCTTATTAAGTTTAGTTTTCCCTTTAGTATTACTAATGATAACAAAGATATGGAAATGTCAAACGAATACCTATTCGGTTAATAGCATCATATAGAAAAAGGCAAGTTACATTTATTTGTTGCTGCTCATAGAACATCCAAATTCAACTATAGACCTGCTAAAAGGTGTAGGAAATCTTACTGCTATTGACATTATTGCGAAAATTCCATCAATTGATAACTTCCTATTCTGTGTAAAAAAATAAGAAAGGAGAGGAAAAAAGGATTAGTTTCTTTTATGATTATCCAAGAAGTCTAGTCTAAATTCAAGTTTTGTGAATAGGCTAGCGCTTAAATTTTTGATCAAAAAGGGACAAGTTTAGTAAAAAATAATGATATTATAAGTGGAACATAAAATAGTCCCACTGCAGTACTAATTAGGAGCAATAAAGTAGCTTTATCTGGTTGGTAATTTAAAATATTAGCAAGTATTATACTGGATCCAGAAATCGGAATAATAGCCAGTAACATCAGTGCTTTATAGATGCTTTCATCGTATATACCTGTAACATGCTTGTCTAGCAAGACAATTCCCAAAACAAATGACGGCCAGAATATGTACTTTGCTACAATAGTGGTCAAGGCAAGCTTCCAATCTACTTTAAAATTTGTAATTTGTGCAATACTTACTCCAAGCAGCACCATTCCTAATGTGATAAATGTACTTCTGATATTTATCATAACATCTGTCAAAAAAGTGGGTATTTGTATATCATATATACTTAAAAAGAAACCTAGAATCATTGCATATAATGAGGGAAGTTTGAGTAACTTTAATACGCATTCTTTTGCAGTATAGATACCATTTGCAGCTATATAAAATCCCAAGCTATTTTCAAATAGTGCCATTCCTATGTAACAGACAACATACACAGACACTGAATCTTCATCAAATAAAGCAATGGCAATCGGTAGACCAAAATAACCCATACTTGTGCTGCCCGAGCTAAACGCTAATATGTTTCTCGTGTTGTCCTTAAATAAAAAAGAAGAAAGATAATAAACTGATAAAGACATAGTACTACCTATAAACCATATCAAAATCGGCAGAGAAATTACTTTTAAATTAACTTCTGTATGAGATACTCCGTATAAAATCACTATTGGATTAGCTATATAAAAGAGTATTTGAGATATAGTATTTCTATCAATTTTAAGATATCTTCCTGCTAAGTAACCAATAAGTATTGTAATGTAAATAGGTAATATTTTGAGGAAAAGAGTAAAGAACATACTAGCCTATTGTGATATCTTTGCTGATAAAGTGATATTAGATTTTAAGGTATTGTAAAAGTAAGTAAAATTTATTTTCCAATTAATCAAGTTCATAGTTAGTTAGTTAAAAAAAGATTCACTGAGTGCCAAAATTTGTTCTTATATAGGACTTAATAATGATATTTTTATGATTAAATTATGTTAAGTTTGTATAAAGCTCCTTGTATATTTTTATAAACCACTTGTAGTAATTTAGGTAGATTGTTGAAAAAACACTCATCTTGAATGGTTCTCAGGAATTCTTGCCTTAATCATTAAAATCGCACTATTACTTTCCATAATTTTTTTTAAAGCCAACTTTTTCGTAAACACGGATTGCACAAACATTTGCTATACCTGGGTCGACAAAGGCATTCTCATAAACTTTAAAGACAAATTTGTTTAAAAATATATTCAAAGCTTGTGAACCAACTCCTTTACCTACATAATTCAGCTCTCCGATATACCAGTCTATAGCAGCACAACTTTCTGGAAGTTCTAAAGTGTTATAGACCTGTTCAGGTGGGAAATCATGTTTGTTGTAATATTGAATTGTAATAGTTTAGACTTGATCTGACAAGCAAACAAAGTAAGA
>NZ_JAFEVF010000002.1:0-26315 GCF_048054115.1 Wolbachia endosymbiont of Nasonia vitripennis
CTGTCAGTTAATTCATGCCTGTCAGATCAAGTCTAAACTATTACATTGTTTTAAGTTTAAAGTCTTTCGTTAGGTTTGCAGAATACATTTCCTTATTATCTTGGTTATAGAAAGTAAATTTGTGATCGTCTAAACCTAATATTGCAAAGCCAAAGCCGAAAAAGTTTCTAACTTCGTGTGCTAAGTAATTTCTACTATTTGGATAGTTAAATTCTACGTTTTGATAAACAGGTTCTTGATCTTGAGCGTGTAATAATGCACCGCCGTTTCCAACTATAATCTGATCTGGAACATTATCCATTAATAAAATCTGGGCTATATGAATGTGGCCAGAAACTATGGTAGTAACATTGCTTGGAAATTTATCTCCAAAAGCTTCAATTTGTGTAAGATTACCATGGCTTTTTAATGTCAAAAATTCTTTTTTTGGAGATCTCCAAAGTGGTTTATGAGTCAAAAACCACGTGGGCTTATCTTGTATCAATTTATCAAACTGCCTCTCAAAAGCATCAACTGTGCTTTGGGTTGTAAAAATTTCCTCACCGGATGAAGAGTCGAAGATAAAAAACTTCATCGGCCCAGCATCTAAGAACCAACTGGAAATAAGATCTTCACATTTTTGAGGGGAAAAGGGGTATGAATCTAAATATCTGAACCATCCTTCATAAGCTCTATTACAACTCTCATGATTTCCACGAACAAAAAGAAAAGGAGATTGTGTTAAAATATCTTTTGCAGGCTCAAACCAATCAGCGTACCAAGCTTCTTTGCTATATCCATAAATATCGCCGCACTTTTTTGTGTTTCTACATTTTGTTTGTCTATAATGATAATCACCAACATGGATAATTAAATCTGGTTTATGAAAAGCGATTGAATCTAAATTTTTTTTCAAAGGCCAGCTATCTACAGAATTACATTCTTGCTGAAATAACATATTTATTCTACATCCTGTATCGCCAATGAAGGCAATTTTGCTGATCTTTTCCGCTAATACGGGAACTTTTATATTGTCAATACTAATGTTTTGAGCATTTGTTTCTACTATCAGTTCACAAACTGTTTCGATATTGTTAATTGAGCTGCGACTTAGCATTTCTACTTCCTTATTATCGACGTAAGCAATGGGACACATGTTATTGTCTATAATCGCACGTATGCTTAATTTATTTTCTGGAATGATTTGAGACCATGTGTACAATATTTGTGCATGAGTGGGGTAAAAGCTAATTGTAAGAGATAGAATTAAAAAAATGAAGATATTAGCTATTTTCATTTGTATAAAGACCTAAATTAAGAATTAGTAGTAAGATTATCTTAAATGATTAAAGTTTGTAACCATAAAATTCATAGTTAAATTATACAGGCATTTCCTAAATTATCCTAGTATCAGATTGACACTTTAGATGAAAAACCCTAAAATGATTAAGTAATTTAAAGTAATTATATAGAAACTAGAATAAAGTGCGGTCGTGGTGGAATTGGTAGACACGCAGCGTTGAGGTCGCTGTGGCTCACAAAGCCTTGGAAGTTCAAGTCTTCTCGACCGCACCAAGTTGTTTGGTGTAGGTGAAATGTTTATAGGAAATCAAAGTAGAAATAAAGTAGAAAGGGCCATCAGTGAAGTCAGGCGTGGTCTTCCAATTTTAATATATGATGATGAAAATAACTATCTATTGCTTGCTGCTGCTGAAACTTTAGAAAAAAATTTATTTAGTCAATATAAGCTTATATCAGGTAATGTGTATGTTACTTTGACTGCAAGTAAGGTAAAATACATATGTCAGAGTAAAGAACATAGTAGCAAACGTCTGTTGATAAGCAATTTTGATGAACTGCTCCATTTAATAAACTGTTCAAAGGAAGATTGGATAAAAGAGTTGCAATGCTCAAAGACAATAGATGCGTATGCTGTTGCCTTGCTTAAGTTCTCAGAATTATTGCCATACGCGTTAGTGGCTGATATGACTTTTGAGAATAAACATGAAATGCGAAATTGGTGTGAAGAAAATGACATTATTGCACTAAATACGTTACTTGTGAATGATTTTCAACAAAATCATAGTGTGTATGAAGTGTGCAAAACATCATTATTTTTAAAACAGACTCAAGAAGTAGATATCATATCTTATAGAACCAAAAGTGGCGGAAGAGAACATTATGCAATTATCATTGGCAATCCAGATAAAGATAATGAGCCATTAGTGAGAATTCATTCTTCATGCTATACAGGAGACTTATTAGACAGCTTATCATGTGATTGCAGAAGCCAGTTACATCAAGCGATTCAAATAATGACCGACTTTGGGAATGGCATTATATTATACTTGATGCAAGATGGGAGAGGCATTGGTTTAACTAATAAGTTAAGAGCATACAGTATGCAAAGAAAATATAATCTTGATACTGTTGATGCAAATAGAGTATTGGGTTTTGAAGATGATGAAAGGAGCTTTGCTGTTGCAGCTAAAATACTTAAGAAATTGAACATTAACAAAATACAATTACTTACAAACAATGGTAGAAAGTTATCAGAGTTGAAAAATAACGGTATAGAAGTTACAAAGTGTGTACCACTTATTATGGAACGCAATGAATATAATGATTCATATATGGAAACAAAATTTGGCAAGTTAGACCATGGATTAAGGGTTTATTAGCTTTTTTGTTATAACTACTTTGTTAGCTTGCTATGTTAATTAATATAAGTTAAGATTTTTAAGAATATTGAGATGCTGAAATTTTTAAAACAAGAAAAAAGTAATGAGTCATTGGATAAGGATATAAATTGGAATTCAAGTCGCTATAGCACAGTTGTTGCTCAGAGAAATACTTTACTTTTATTTACATTAATATTACTAGTTGCAATTTCTATAAGCATATTAGCTATATTTAAAATTAGCACAAGTAGCACTATTGAGCCATTCGTTATAGAAATTGATAAAAAGTCAGGAATAGTGCAATTGGTTGATCCTGTTACAGTAAAACAATATTCTGCAAATGAAACGCTGAACGATTATTTTATTTCAGAGTATATAAAAGCAAGGGAGGTTTTTGACCCATATAATTATAATTATAATTATTATACAAAAGTAAGGTTGTTTTCTTCGCCTAGTGTATATAGTGAATTTAGCAATTATATAAAATCGCAGAATATGAATGACCTTTTTAATTTATATTCAGATGCTAAAGGTGAGTTGAAAATTCGTTCAATTCAAAAATTAGGTAATGATGCTCTTCAAGTGAGATTTTCTATAGAATTTACACGAAAAGATGGAAATTCCTCAAGGAAAAATAAGATAGTTGTGATGTCGTATAAATATGCATCGCTTGAAATGAATGATCAGCAAAGATATATTAACCCGTTAGGGTTTCAAGTTATTTCATATAGAGTAGATGATGAATATGTGTAGGATATTGTTAGTTTTAGCTTTACTAATAAGTGGCAACTTAAATGCATCTATTAATAATAAACCTATTTCTGTAGATAGTAGAATAAAGACTTTTGTATATAGCCCTAATGAGGTGTTTACAGTAATTTTTAGTCAAGGTTACTATTCTTATATTGAGTTTGCAGAAGGGGAAAAAGTCAAAAATATTGCTGTTGGTTATGCATCAAGTTGGAAAATTAATCCTTATGATAATAAACTGCTTGTCATGCCATTTGAAGTCAGTAGTCGCACTAACATGATTATTACGACAACTAAAAAGAGAAATTACATTTTTGATCTAATTTCAAGACCAAATTACGATAAATACCCAGATGCTGATGCTAAAAAAGTGGATCATGATTATTCCGTTGAAAAGGATATATCTTACGTAATACGTTTTTATTATCCTCAAGAAGAAGATGAATTTGATGTTGATTTAGATGAGGTTTCTTTACCTACTCAAATGCAATACATTACAGAAAAGCCAGAAAAAATAATACAAGAAAATAATACGAGGTACAACTATACATATATTGATGAAGGTGGTAACGTAGATATAGTTCCAATTGAGTTATTCGATGATGGTTATTTAACCTATTTAAAGTTTAGAAATAGTAATAAAATTCCTCAGATTTTTATAGAAGGCGAATCCTGTAAAAGGCTGTTATTTGATGATTATGTTGTAATAAAAGGAGTACATAAAAAGCTATTAATGCGTTATGAAGGTAGTGAAGTTGAAGTTATAAATAGGTCACTTTAGTTCTGGTACATATAATATGAGTAAAGAAAGGCATAATAGTGTAGAAGATGAATCAGAGATAGAAAGCAAGGTAGTAACAGTTGGCTCTAATCAAGGTTATAAGGCATTGATGATAGTTATGGTAGCGCTCTTAGTTGGTGGAGTGTACTATCTTTATTTTAGTCCTTCTAATAAAGAGGGTCCAGAGATTGTTAAAAAAGAGGAAACAAAGCAAAACATTCAAGAATTGAAAGGAAAGTTAGAACAAGTTCCAGATAATGCAATAGTTTCCGAAAGAGTAGTAACTGATCTCTTGCCACCCTTACCTCCTCTTCCTATTCCACAAGTCATACCAGAAGTAAAACAAATCAAAAAAGAGGAAGTGACAAAAAAAGAAGAGCAACTAAAAGAAATTCCCTTGTCAAATATACCTGTTTTACCAAAGCAAAATTTTCCTTCTGGTAATGTTATTAGCAATTTGCCTACTTCATTTCCTACAATAGGGGGTGGCGGTTATCCTAGAGACAGACGTAGTGCACAAATGTTAGCAATTTCAGGTAGTAGTGGGGAAGGTAAAGCTACAGATGCTGTTTTATCCAATACCTCAGCACAATCGAGCAAAGCTACCAAAGCTGGAAAGCTTGGTTTAATGATTATTCAAGGTAAGGTTATTGACGCTATTCTTGAAACTGCAATAAGTTCTGACTTACAAGGAATGCTCCGTGCTGTTGTTAGTAGAGACGTTTATGCAGAAACTGGTGATACAATTTTAATACCAAAAGGTTCAAGGTTAATAGGTGGTTATTCATTCGACTCAAATGTTGCAAAAGCCCGCGTGAACATAAATTGGAATAGGATCATTCTTCCTCATGGTATAGATGTTGCTATTGCATCATCTGGTACCGATGAGCTTGGAAGGGCAGGGATAGCTGGAATAGTTGATAATAAAATAGCAAGTGCATTATTCTCTTCAGTGGCACTTGCTGGTGTTTCGATTGGTTCAGCTGTTGTAGGACAAAAAGCCTCTAATCTTATCGATGCGCTAACTGCCATGGATGCAGTGAAGTCTATTACTGCAACTGAAATAGATATTTCTTCTCTCAAAGGGGCTATTGTTGAGAGATTGGAGAATTCTATAAAAACTGAAGTTGGGAAGGTAGGAGACGAAAAATGGAAATTGGGTATTAGGGCTATTGAAAAAATTCGAAATGCTAAAAGTGATCAGGATTTGCTGAGAATAATAAAGGAAGAAATAGTAAGTGTGATAAAAAGTTCTGGAGCTAGTGGAGTTGATACAATTACTAGTGACAATATCGGTATAACTTTAGACGATGTACGTCAACTGTTGAGGCAAACTCAGAAAAGAAGCAAATCTGTTTATGATGAAGCAATTGGGAAGTCAATCAATGATTTTTCCAAAGACATGCGAGATATAGTTGATAGGAGTGTAGATAAAAAACCAACTATTTATGTTAATCAAGGAACTGCATTGAAAGTATTTGTTAACCAAGATATAGTATTTCCTCCACAGTCAATATTAAATAACTGAAATGAACTATACTGCACTTGATACATACTTGGAGCCATTACAAGGGATATTTCAAGAGGAAGGTGTAAATGAAATATCAATAAATAAACCGAAGGAAGTATGGATTGAAAATCGCGGTGAAATAAGATGCGAAAAGTTAGAAATATTTGATCTTAATCATTTAAAATCTCTTAGCAGGTTGATTGCTCAAGCTACAGAACAAAAACTGAGCGAAGAGACACCGCTGCTTTCAGCTACATTACCAAATGGTTATCGTATACAGATAGTGTTTCCTCCAGCATGTGAGCCTGATAAAGTAGTCATTTCAATTCGTAAACCTTCTTCTATGCAATTGGCATTGGATGATTATGAAAAAATGGGGGCTTTTTCTGAAACTGTTATAGGAGTGACCGATAATCCAGTAGATCGTCACCTAGATTTGCTACTGAAACAAAAAAAAATAAAAGAGTTTTTAGAATATGCTGTAATAAGTAAGAAAAATATCATAATTAGTGGTGGAACTTCCACTGGTAAAACCACTTTTACTAATGCTACTTTGCGTGCTATTCCATCTGAAGAAAGAATTATTACTGTTGAAGATGCGAGGGAGATAGTTTTGAATGATCATCCCAATAAAGTCCATTTAATTGCTTCTAAAGGAGGGCAAGGCAGGGCAAAAGTGACCACTCAAGATTTGATAGAGGCATGTTTACGTTTAAGACCAGATAGGATAATAGTTGGTGAATTACGTGGAGCAGAAGCTTTTAGTTTTCTTAGAGCAATAAACACTGGCCACCCAGGGTCAATATCAACTCTTCATGCGGATAGTCCGGCAATGGCTCTTGAGCAAATAAAACTTATGGTTATGCAAGCAAATCTTGGCATTCCCCCAGATCAGATCATACCATACATTAGAAATGTAATTGATATTGTTATTCAGCTAAAAAGAACCAGTGGAGGCAAAAGAAGCATTTCTGAGATATTATTTACTAGATCTTCAAGTGAAAATACTTAAATTTATACGTAAGTTAAGAAAAAGTAGTTTATGAGTAATGGAAATCACCTACGCAATATTCTCATAGGAGGTGTAGTATCTTTTAGCATACTTGAATTTTGCTTCTATTTGTCTGGTATATTATTCTACCTGTTTGTTGACGGTCCAGATGGTGTAGATTTTAGAGCAATTAATCCTAGCTTGACACCTTTTCCTCAAGCTCTCTGGCCGACAATTTTTGATCATATACAATATTGTTGGCATCATCCAGAGCTATATAGCTTTGAGCTCAAAATTAAATTAGTTGTATCTTCTCTACTGCCTCAAATTGTTTTGATGATTATTTTGTGGAATGTGAGAGAAAGACTAATTGAGTGGCGGCCATTTAAAAAGAAAGAATCACTTCATGGAGATTCACAGTGGGCATCAGAGAAAGACATACGAAAAGCGGGATTAAGAAGCAAAAAAGGTCTATTGCTTGGTAAAGATAAGAGAGGATATTTTATTGCTGATGGGTTTCAGCATGCATTGCTCTTTGCACCTACAGGCTCTGGTAAAGGTGTTGGTTTTGTAATTCCTAATTTGTTATTTTGGAATGATTCGGTAATTGTGCATGATATAAAATTAGAAAACTATGAAATAACAAGTGGTTGGCGAGAGCGACAAGGACAAAAAGTATATGTATGGAACCCAGCGCAGCCAGATGGGGTAAGCCATTGTTATAATCCACTGGAATGGATTAGTGAAAAACCTGGACAGATGGTTGATGATGTGCAAAAAATAGCTAACCTAATCATGCCTGAACAAGATTTTTGGCAAAACGAAGCAAGAAGCTTATTTGTTGGGGTGGTACTATATTTACTTGCTGCACCAGAGAAAGTTAAATCTTTTGGTGAGGTTGTGCGTACGATGCGTAGCGATGACGTAGTTTACAATCTTGCTGTAGTTTTGGACACAATGGGTAAAATAATACATCCGGTAGCGTATATGAACATTGCAGCTTTTTTGCAAAAGGCTGACAAAGAAAGATCAGGTGTTGTGTCAACTATGAACTCGTCGCTTGAATTGTGGGCAAACCCATTGATCGATACTGCAACTGCATCAAGTGATTTTAATATTTTGGATTTTAAAAAGAAGAAAACTACAGTTTATGTTGGTTTAACTCCTGATAACTTAACTAGGCTCAGGCCTTTAATGCAGGTTTTTTACCAACAGGCAACTGAGTTTTTATGTAGAAAATTGCCATCGGATGACGAGCCTTACGGCGTATTATTTTTAATGGATGAGTTTCCAACACTTGGAAAAATGGAGCAATTTCAAACGGGCATCGCATACTTTCGTGGCTATCGAGTAAGGTTATTTTTAATTGTTCAAGATACTGAACAGCTTAAAGGAATATATGAAGAAGCAGGAATGAACTCCTTTTTATCAAACTCAACCTATAGAATAACTTTTGCAGCCAATAATATTGAAACGGCTAATTTGATATCTCAGCTTATAGGAAACAAAACTGTACAACAAGAATCATTAAACAAACCTAAATTTTTAGACTTGAATCCTGCATCAAGATCATTGCATATCTCTGAAACACAGAGAGCATTGCTCTTACCTCAAGAAATTATTATGCTGCCACGTGATGATCAGATAATTTTGATAGAATCGACTTATCCAATTAAGTCAAAGAAAATTTTGTACTATAGTGATAGCACATTCACAAGAAGGCTGATTAAACCAACACGTGTGCCTACACAAGAGCCATATGATCCAAACAAGGTCTTTTCTGCTGCTAACAAAGATAAGATTAGTAATGAAGAAGAGAGTAATGCTATTGAAGCTGCTGATTATCCTGTTGAAGCTAAAACTGAAGATGCAATATACGATGAGCCAGAGATTGAAGATGGATTTGAAGACGAGGATATTGATGATAAGTTTGAAGGTGGTGATGGGTTTGATGATGAGGAAGACGATGATGGGTTTGATGATGAAGACAGTAAGGATGAATTTGACGATGATGATGAATTTGAAGATGAGGACAAACTAGACGGCAATAAAATCGAGGATAGAGGTTAATTTTACCTATTTTTTAGCTTAGAAAATAATTAGTTTTTTCATATTAAATCATTTTTAATTAATTAGTACTAGATTAGCTATTTTAACTAGAGGAATAGTCATGATGAGTAAAAAAACATTAGCAGTTACAGCACTTGCTTTATTGTTGTCACAACAATCTTTTGCAAGTGAAACGGAAGGATTTTACTTTGGTGGTGGATATTACGGTCAATATTTGAACTTGGGTAAGTTGAAAGCAAAAATTGGAGGCAAAGATGCTACAGATGATAACCGTGTATCTATAAATGACATAGACGCTCAGAGAACAGAAGGTCAGTTAATAAGTAAGTATAAAGGAGATTATAACCCACCTTTTGCTGCAAATGTAACGTTTGGTTACACAGGAGAACTAGGCAATAATAGCTATAGAGCTGAATTGGAAGGGATGTACTCTTCTGTAAAAGTAGATAATATTGGTTTATCAAGTAATCAAGTAACTGTTTCGTATCTAAAAGACGTTGGTGAGAGTACTAATAAAAAAACTTATATGTATAAAACTGTAATTAATCATGACCAAGTAGAAAACGCATCTGTAATGGCAAATGTTTATCATTATTGGAAAAGTGATAGTTTTTCTTTTTCTCCTTACGTTGGTATTGGAGTTGGTGGAACAAGAATGACGATGTTTGAAAAATCGTCAATAAGACCTGCAGGTCAATTGAAAGCTGGCTTTGATTATCGTATAAACGAAGATGTAAATATGCACATCGGATATAGAGGTTTTGGTGTTCTTGGTAGTAATGTTGATTTTGAAGCAGAGGTGTTAGGAGAAATGAAAGCAAAGCAACAGGTAAACCAAGATGGAAAAAAGATATTAGAATTGAATAAAAATCAAAAACCGTCGGACCAGAAGTTATACAAAGAAAGTATCAGTATAGGCAATCAAGTGTTTCACACACACGGTATAGAAGCTGGTCTTACTTTTCATTTTGCCAGCAAAGCTTAACTCTGATAGAGACTATTTTCCTGGTAGCACGTCTGCGTCACACGACTGTAGCTGCTAACCAGGTGACAACTTTCTCGTTATCTGAATATTTTCTTTCTTGTAATTCAGGCTCTTTTTTTCTCAGTTCCAGCGTGTAGCGCTGGAACAACAATAAAGAACATATAAAGAATGGTTATGCAAGAAGTCTACTTTTTATTCTTAATTAACTCTAAAGCCTTCTTCAGATCTATACTTTCAATATCTGCATTCTTGCCCAAAGCAACGTTTGTTTTACCGCATTTTATATAGAATCCGTACCTACCGTTGCAGATAAAAACTTCTTTTCCCTTTTCATTAAAACCAAGAGATTTTAGCTCTTTGCGTGGGCTGCTCTCAATAATTTGTATAGCTTCGTTTAATTGTGTGTCTAATACCTCCTTAGAGCTTTTTTTAAGAGAAAAGTATCGACCATCATAGAGAATATAGTACCCAAATCGTCCAAGACCTATTTTTACTTCCTTTCCAGTTTCTGGGTGTTCTCCGATTATTTTCGGCAGGGAAAGTAATCGAGTGGCGGTATTTAGATCAATATCATTAACATTTATATCTTTTGGTACAGAAATCTTTTTTTTCTTTTCTGACTCACTATTAAACTCCAGATAAAGTCCAAAAGGACCTTTTTTGATCATTACCTCTTGGCCTGTCACATCATCTATACCCAAACTTTTTGGATATTCTGAATTGTCATTACTGCCCGTAATTTCTTTTGTATGATTGCATGCAGGATAGTTAGAACATCCAAGAAACACACCGGCTTTTCCAAAATTTAATTTCAATATACCACCAGAGCAATTAGGACATTTTTTACCTATTTCTTCCTTTCCTTCCTCTGAGCAAAACCAATTGACTACCAAATCATGAATACCACTAAAAATCTCATCATGTGTCATTTGCTTAACAGAATTTACATGATTAAAAAATGGCACCCAAAAATAGCCTAGTTCTTTTTTCCAATCTGCATGTCCATTTGAGATTGAATCAAGCCTTTCTTCCATTTGTGCTGTAAAGTCATACTCTACACAACGCTGAAAAAAAGTTTCCAAAAATATAGTCACGATCTTACCGCGGCTGCTTGGAATAAATCTTTTGTTATCCAATGAAACATATTCACGATCTTGTAATACCGAAATAATTGTTGCATAAGTTGATGGGCGACCTATACCGACTTCTTCCATTTTTTTTACTATACTCGCTTCACTATAACGAGGTGGCGGTTGAGTAAAATGCTGTTTCGGATCAACAGAAATCAACTTGCACGCTTCCTCTTCCTTCATGGCAGGTAGCAGGCCTTCATTTTCGGCTTCTATGTTATCTTGATAGACTTTATAAAAACCATCAAAGAATATACTTGATCCACTTGCTCGCAGAATCACTTTCTGGTCAATAGAACTAATTTCAACTACCACTTGATCAAGAATCGCCGATTCCATTTGACTTGCAATGGTTCTTTTCCAGATTAAATCGTACAATTTAAATTGCTCTGGCGTTAAGTAATCCTTAATACTACCCGGTGTTCTATTAATATCAGTTGGCCGGATTGCTTCATGTGCTTCTTGAGCATTTTTGACCTTTTTTACATATTTACGAGGAGAATGCGGTAAATATTTATCACCATATAATGACTTAATTGATCCCCTGATTGAGTTTATAGCCTCATCTGCAATATGAAACCCATCTGTACGCATGTAAGTTATCAACCCTACGGTTTCACCACCAATATTGATACCTTCATATAAATTTTGCGCTACTCGCATAACATTTTTCACATTAAAATACAGTTTATTCACTGCATCTTGCTGAAGACTTGAGGTGATAAATGGAGGAAGCGGGTTTCTCTTAACTTGCTTGCGTTCTACTGTGCTTACAGCATACTGCCTTGACTCGATCTCCCTGACTAAGTTCTTTGCCTCTTCTTCATTCTTAATATCAAATTTTTCTAGCTTTTTATTGTCATAGTGGCTTAGCATAGCAAAAAAAGCCTCATCTTTGCTATTTTGCATTTCTGCCTTTATGCTCCAATACTCCTGTGTTATAAACTTACTGATTTCATCCTCTCGTTCGCATATAAGCTTTAATGCAACAGACTGCACTCGCCCTGCAGATTTGCTTCCCGACAATTTTGTCCACAGCAGCGGTGACAAGCTAAATCCAACTAGATAATCCAAAGCTCTGCGTGCTTGCTGTGCACGCACTAAGTCCATATTAATTTCACGTGGATTTTTTATAGCTTCTTGCACTGCTCTTTTTGTTATTTCGTTAAAGACTACTCTATGAATGTTGCTTTCATCATTGATTGCTTTTCTTTCCTTTAGTGCCTCTATCACATTCCAAGCTATTGCTTCCCCTTCTCTGTCTGGATCTGTTGCAAGGTATATATCTGATGTTTTACTAGCTTCCTTGACTAACTCTTTTACATACTTTTCTGCTTTTTCAATAATCTCATACTTCATGGCAAAGTCATTATCAGGATCAACAGAACCATTCTTCGCTGGCAGATCTCTGACGTGGCCAAAGGATGCAGCCACTTTAAATTCTTTACTCAAATATTTACCTATCGTCTTTGCCTTTGCCGGCGACTCAACTATCAATAATGCCATAATTATTAGTACTTAAAGGTAATATGTTGAAATATATAGAATAAAAAGTAAAAAAATATTTTAATGGTCTTCTCAGTTTTTTAAGTGAATTGTTTTAATGTTAGCAAAAAACCTAATGAAAGAGCCTACTTTACAAATTTTCCCAACTCCCTTACCATAAGGATAACGCTATACTATTTATCTTCGTCTGTGGAGATTAAACGACAAAAGCATAACGCAGTTGTCGTCTTATTTTTAATTTTTTGCACTATGTGCATCTTATTTCTTTACAAAACTTCCAGTTTTTTAACCATATAAGCTGAAACGGGCTGTTTAAGACAGGCCAATTTTCAGGATTAGAGCTAGCTAATAGGGGGTTTCTTTTGTCTTTTTTCTACTTGGTAAATTTCTTGATATTTGTAGCTAAAGTAATTTAAGAGAGGTGTCATCCCAGTGCTCCGACACTGGGATCCAGTTAAATTTACGAGTATAAAAGTAATCAACGTTTCTGATGATGGAAAAATGGATCCCAGTGTCGGAGCACTGGGATGACAAGAAAAGGAGTACTGGAATGACACATTCCACCATGTCATTCCAGCGGATGACCAGATTTTTTTATTTGATCCCAGACTGGCTGGTTATGCAAGTTCCAATTTTAATAATATTTACATATAAGCCATACGCTTGAGTTGCAAAGTTCTAAAAAGCAGCCAAAATAAAAATAAGTAGACATTTACAAATTAAACTAAGTGTACAATCAACAAACAAGAGTATTGATTGCAACAATACTCTGTAGAATCGCAATATGGTATGACCATATGCTCTTTATTGATCTGGTTAATATAATTAGTAGAGAATTTTGTTATGCAAAAGATATCTACTACAGCATATTGCAATTGTTTGGAATTGCAGGACTGGGTGCAATGGTAAGACCACTTGGTGCATCTGTATTTGGTCACATTGGTGATAGGTATGGAAGGAGAATGGCGTTAACGATTGCTATCTTGCTAATATCGATTCCTTCTAGTCTCGTTGCGTTTATTCCAAGTTATAGTAAAATAGGAATAACCTCTACTATGTTGCTTCTTACAATCCATCTGATACAAGGGGTTGCACTTGGCGCTGAGCAAGGAGGTAGCTCTGTTTATCTCATAGAGCATTTACCTAATAAGAAAAAACTAGGAATGTTTTTTGGAATAATAAGTTTTGGTCGCTCTATTGGCATATTGCTCTCTGTGGTTGCAGTGATCATCTGTAAAAAAACCACTGATTTTAACGCTTGGGGTTGGAGGCTGCCGTTTATTTTTTCAGCCATTTTAGGATTAATAAGCGCATATAGTATATATACACTAGGAGAAACTCCAGTGTATGAAAAAAATCGAGAACAAAGAAATTTACCTAATTTACCAATAATAGAGCTTACAAAACGCTATAAAAGAGCCCTGATACTTGCCATTTTAATATCTGTACCTGTTAATGTTGCTGTTGGATTTACCATATTTCTTAGAACAATTGCAAAAGAAATAGTGTCTGTTGAAACTTATGTAACAACGTATGTCAACGAAGTTGTACTCATTATAACCAGTATATTAATGCCGATATCTTCAATAGTGCTTGGAATTTTAGCTGATAAAACAGGAAGAGAACGTACTGCAATCTTATTTATAGTGATAACAATGGTAATATGTTGTCCTATGTTATCTATTGCATATTACTATAAAAGCTACCTAATAATTATGTTGAGTGTGATGGCTCTTTCTATAATCGAGAGGGGTATTAATCCTATAGGGATAGTTACTGCTGAGCTTTTTCCTACTAATGTTAGATTTAGTGGTGTGAGTTTATCACGTAACATTTCTTATGCCCTGCATGGTGGATTTACTCCTATGATATGCACTTGGTTTACTATAATGTTTCCTAAAATAGACTTTGCTGCTGGGCTTTATGTAATTTTTTGCTTATTAGTCAGCTTAGTAGCAATATTGCAAATAAAACCACAAGATAAAAAGTGTGATTGGTAATTTTCTCTATTTAAATTTATTTCACTTATTTAGCTAATTTTTATTACAATTATAATTTTGGCTTTTATGAAAACTGCATACGTATGTCAATTCTGCGGTCATAGCACTGGAAGGTGGGTAGGAAGGTGTATTGCATGTGACAGTTGGGATACGGTTGTCGAAGAAATAGTACTAAAAACAGAAACGAGAAGTACATCTGCACCAATTTCAATAAAAGCGTTATCAGATAGTGAAATTATTACCCCCGATCGTTTTTTAACAGGAATAGAAGAGTTAGATAGAGTTTTTGGTGGAGGTATCGTTCAAGGTGCTAGCATTTTAATTGGTGGTGAACCTGGAATTGGAAAATCTACTCTTTTGCTTAGGATTGCAGCTAATGTTGTACAACTTTCCTCTTTTGAATGTCTTTATGTATCTGGCGAGGAATCTTTAGAGCAAGTGAGCCTCAGAGCAAAGCGTCTTAAGATAAATGAACCTAAAATTAAGCTTTTATCTACAGTATCTTTAACTGATGTAGTAGCAACAATAAGGAAAAATAAAAGTATTAAGTTCTTGATAATTGATTCTATACAAACTATGTATGATAGCAAAGTCACATCAGCACCAGGAACTGTAACTCAAGTCCGTACCTGCGCTCATGAATTGACTGTTCTTGCAAAGCAATATGGTGTTTCTCTCTTAATAGTTGGCCATATAACGAAAGATGGACAAATAGCGGGACCTAAAACCCTGGAGCATATGGTAGATACAGTACTATATTTTGAGGGTGAAAATAGTAATCAATATCGCATTTTACGTACTATTAAAAATAGATTTGGCCCTGCAAATGAAATTGGTGTTTTTGAGATGTCTAAAGCAGGACTCATGCCTGTTGATAATCCATCATCATTATTCTTGACCGTACATGATAGAGAAGTAGTTGGCAGCGCCGTATTTGCAGGAGTTGAAGGCTCAAGACCAATCTTAATGGAAGTGCAAGCATTAATAGCAAGGACTAATATGGCAACTCCAAGAAGAGCAGTAGTTGGTTGGGATATTAATAGATTAGCTATGATAATCGCGGTTCTAAGTGCTCGTTGTAAAATGTTTTTGCATGATAAAGAAGTATACCTAAACATTGCGGGAGGACTCAAAATACAGGAACCATCAGCTGATCTTGCTGTTGCTGCTTCTCTTATTTCAAGTTTAGTAAATTTACCGCTACCAACTTCTTCAATAATCTGCGGTGAGGTTGCACTTTCAGGAGAAATTAGAAATGTTTCGCATGCTGATCTCAGGCTAAGGGAAGCACAAAAATTAGGGTTTAAAAAAGCGATTATGCCTAAAAATGGCAATTATTCTTCTCATGATATTGAGATAATTAAGCTTGGTCATATAAAAGAGTTAAAAGAGATCTTCAATCACAATTAAATATTATCTGCATGAACATTTTGCTTGTGAGAAGGATGTCATCCCAGCTTCCATAATGTCATCTGAGTAGGTGACATAAGCTTCTTTTTTTCTGGATTCCAGTGGGCTTTGTTGCATCACTCTTCGGATAATAGGTAACGTGGAATAAATTCATGAAGCTATCTCAAATTTAGCCATGCCTATATCAGTAAATTTGTTAAGCAAATAACACTTGAGTAGCAGTTCTCTCTCACGATTAACCTCAGATTTGTTTCTAAAACTAAAACCAAATGTTTGCTTCAGTCGCGAGAAAAAACTTTCTATATAAGATCTCTTCCCATAATTTATCTCTTTTTTCCACCTCTTCATACCATCTTCATCATATGACTTTATGAGCTTGATTGTAGAATTTCTCTCATCCATATAATCCAACTTTGGATGCTCTACTGCATTATTTTGCGGAGGAATCCTTGTCTTTATGTCAAGCTCATCGCACAGTTTGTATAACTTCTTTCGATTATATGCCCTGTCTGCATATAGTGTGCTTATATTATATTTAACATCAATCCTTGCAATAAGATCACATGCTCCATAGTGGTCAGAATAAACTCCGCCACTGTATTTTGCTGCTATAACTTTTTTGCTACCTATCTCTAGCATTACATGCAGTTTTCTTGTTTGCTCATAGCGGCGATACTTTCTATCTGTACCATTTGCCTTGCTATGACCTGGAATATTATTGTAGATCAGTACTATCTATGGCAATCTCAATATCTTCTGTATTATTTTTATCATGTCTTCGATCATTAATTTTGATGTTAAGTTTTTTAAGCCTTCTTGAGGCCTGGGAATAGCTAATAACTTGCAAGTTTTTCCTTACTTGCTCAAGGTACCCTGCTATAAATCCCGCTGTCTGTCTCAGACCTATTCTAAATAAATAAGTTATTATGTGAACCAGAATCACGACCTTATCACTATAAATATAGTTGCCACCAGCCATTTTTGGACCTTTTTCGTACCAATTTTCTATGGCATCATTGACGTAATAAAAAATATTTCCCCTCTCTTGGAGAAATTTGTTATATTCATGGCAGTTACTGACTCTCATTTTTTGTGGCATATTTTTCTTTAGTAGGTTAAATGCTTGTCTTATAGTGAATTTTGTCAGTAACTGCCAGTTCTTTTTATTTGACCTATGCAACAAAGCCATTCCAGTGTCAAGCACTGGAATGACACCATCATACCTGTTGGAGTATGTATGTAGCCTTATCTCACACTCCTGTCATGCCAGTCTGGAATCTACCGTCTTAAACATCAAGATAAAAATTATTGTTTTTTATCATAGCATTTAAACAAATGATGATTTTTCTCATTACAGCAACTAAAGCAACTTTAGCGGCTTTGCCGGAGTCAACTAAACGCTGGTAAAATACTTTCATTTTTTTATTATGACGCATTGCAACCACAGCAGACATGTATAATGCTTTTCGAGCATAAAATCTGCCACCTATGACTTGGGCCTTGCTCACTTTCCTTCCGCTTTCACTAGTTTTTGGTGCAACTCCAACTAGACAAGCTATTTCCTTATTATCTAACCTGCCAAGTTCAGGTACCTCTATGAGTAGGATACTTGCGGTTTTCCGTCCAACACCTTTATAGCTAGTTAGCAGTTTGCTTTTTTCCTTCAAATCAGGATCAGAGTTTATTATATCTTCTATGTCTTGCCTAACTTGCTCTAATTGTTTTTTTGCAAATTCTATCTGTTTTTCTATATATTCCCTGGCTTTTCCTGTAACCTTATGCAAACGACACTTATTTGCGTGAACTTCATCGTTTAGATTGCGCTCAATTGCTCTTAGCTCTTCTTGCTTTTGTGAAACTATGTATTCTATTACTTCGTCATTTTTTGTGATAAATTCAGCATATTTTTCTAGTAATTTTGCATCTAATTTATCTGTTTTTGCAAAGTGGTTGCAGGCTTTTGCAAATGCATATACCCGATTTGGGTGAGCTCTGTGAACAGCTATGTTATATTCCCGTAACAACTTTATGACAAGTTTTTCATAACCACCTGTTGATTCTACTACACATAACCTAACAAATACGTTAACTATTTTTGACTTTATAAACTCAGATATAGCTCTTTCTACATTTTCTATACGCTGATGTTTATTGTTAATTGAGATATCAAGTGTTTCTTTTGAAACATCAATACCAATGAAAACTGTTCTAGCCATTTTTGTACCTATAAATATAATCAAATAATAATGTAAATGTTGTACAGGATTGTGATTCGATCTTTTTGATCCCCCTACCGTTCGTACTCCATTTTTTAAAGCAAGGAGTGTACTGAGATGCCTACGATTTCTATCAATCAATCCAATTGACAGTATCACTCCTTGCTCATTATAGCCTTGCGGCTTTGATTTAATATACAATCCAGCCTTTTCGTCATCAAAAACATTGTAAAGTGTTTAGCTGGATTCCAGTTTCACGCACTGACCATTTGCTGTTTTTACTCATAACTACCTTGTCTGGACGAATACGAAAACAAGTAGCTAATTATCGCATAAAAAAAAGAAGATGTAGAATATCTTCTTTTTTGTGATTAAAGATATATTAAATCTTGATTGTGTATTTCCTCTGCTATAAGCGATAATTTTTCGCTCTCATCAAAGAGACTTTTTGCGCTAGCTGCTAATTTCTCACTAATTTGTGGTAGACATTGTCATAATATACTCCTTAAATTTTTAAAATATATTTATGTTGGTATACAAGTATCAATATTACATTAATATAATAACTTTTTAGGCATGAGTGACAAGCTGAAGTGGTTTTTAATTACTCAAAAAACAGAAACGTTTCTATTTCCTACACTTTCTAAAACCATAGGTACCAGTTGGTTTTTAGCTAAAGTAAAGATCAAGTATCTGGAATTCTGGACATAAAATCCTCCTGTGTAAAAAAGAGTTAGAAAAAAATGTAGTGCACATACGACAGATATACACTGAAGAATACATTTTTTAATAAGTTTGATTAAAAAGTCTGCAGACTAAAGATAGATTTTGAGCTCTTAAAATATCTCTATTTGTAATTATAATGAGATTGAAAATATGCGTTTGTAATTATAATGAGATTGAAAATATGCGGAAGTAATTTTTATATGTTAACGGCTCACCCAACCTAATTAATCACTTGCAACCAGTGTCACATGTTGGAATTAGACCATCTAAAAACGGCTTCTCATGATAATTAAGCTTGGTCATATGAGAAAATTAAAGAGATCTTCAATCACATTTAAACAGCGCTTCAGCAAACTCTTTGCCAGTAAATTCCCTCAGGTCTTCTATACTTTCACCAATTCCTATAGCGTGTAATTTCACCTTATAAGCTTCTGCAAGCCCAATCACTACTCCACCTTTGGCAGTACCATCTAGCTTTGTTACAATTAACCCGGTAACACCAACCATTTTACTAAAGGCCTCTAATTGGCTATAAGCATTTTGGCCAGTAGTTGCATCAAGAACTAAAATAACATCATGAGGAGCAGTATCATCCAATTTCTTTATCGTTCTATGTATTTTTGACAGCTCTTGCATGAGATTTACATTGTTTTGTAGCCTTCCTGCTGTATCAATTAAAACAACATCAACGCTATCTTTTATCGCTTGATTTACAGCTCTATATGCCACACTTGCAGAATCGCTACCGTGCTCTCCAGTAACAATAGAGCAATCAGAACGTTCTGCCCAAATATTTAATTGCTCACTCGCAGCAACTCTGAATGTGTCGCACGCAACAAGCATAACGGATTTTCCTTTTTCCTTATATTTATAGGCAAGTTTACCTATAGTTGTAGTTTTTCCATTACCATTCACTCCGCATACCATTATTATGTGTGGTTTTTTATTCAAAATGAGCGGCTGCACAACAGGGTTTAATATTGTTTCTATTTCGCTCATTAACTGCTGTGTGATAATGTTATGTTCAACTTCTGATTCAAATTTGATACTTGCGAGCTTATCAATAAGCAATCTAGAAGTTTTATGACCTATATCCATGCTAATCAGCAGCTCTTCCAGATCATCTAAAAGCGACTGATCTAATTTTTTTTTGCCAGAAAAAATATTTTTTACTCCATCACTAAAACGGGAGGAGGTTTTTAATAGTCCTTGATAAAGATTACTGAATAAACTCAAGAAATACTCCTTCTAAAATTACCATATAAAGAATGACATGCACTATATGTATTTGTAAAGTAAATACACTCGTAACCTATATATTTTGTGAGTAAAATGTACCGCTTGCTAGTGTATTTTACTTTAGTTTTTAACCTAAATATGTTATAATGTAAGTAATGGTTTACGGGTAATCTATGAGTTATAATGAGAAAATTTTAGATCATTACGAAAATCCAAGGAATGTTGGTTCTCTGGATAAAAATGATCCAAATGTTGGTACTGGTCTAGTTGGTGCACCATCATGCGGAGATGTAATGAAACTGCAAATAAAGGTCAACGATAAAGGTGTTATTGAAGACGCAAAATTTAAAACTTTTGGTTGTGGTTCTGCTATAGCTTCAAGTTCTTTGCTTACAGAAATGATCAAAGGAAAAACTATTGAGGATGTAACAAAGATAAAGAATACTCAAATAGTGGAAGAATTGTCTTTGCCGCCAGTAAAGATACACTGTTCAGTACTTGCTGAGGATGCTATAAAAGCTGCTATTCATGATTATCAAAATAAACAAAAACATTGAGGAATATGAGTGAATTTCAAGGAGTAAATTCTGTTAAAAAACCTATCACTCTAACTGCAAATGCAGTAGAGAGGGTAAGGTTTTTATTGGACAAAAAGAAGCATGCTAACCTTGAAGAAGCAATAGGAATAAGAGTTCTAATTAAGCAAAAAGGATGCTCTGGTTTAAAATATGATATTGAATATGCATATGATGTTCGTCCTTTGGAGTCGGTAATTGAAGAAAGCTGCAGTGATGATCAAAAAGTCAAGGTGCTGATCGATCCAAAATCTATCATGTTTATCCTTGGCTCTGAAATGGATTATGTAGAGGAAAAATTCTCATCAGGTTTTATTTTCAAAAATCCTAATGAGAAAGGAAAATGTGGTTGTGGAGAGAGTTTTCATGTCTAGCAACCATTTCACATTATTTGGAATTGAACCGGCTTTTAACATCAGCTTTGATGAGCTGGAGAAAAAATATATTGAGCTAAGCAAAACTGATATAAATGAAAGAGAGTCCAAAAATATGGAAAATATCAACAAAGCTTATCAGGTACTGAAGTCACCGCTAAAGCGTGCCGAACATTTGTTGGATCTTTTTGACGTACAAAGCAAAAAAGAGCATCTTGATCCTGAAATATTAAATGAATCAATGGAAATAAGAGAATACTTTCTAGACTGCGATGATTTACAATTTGCAAGTAGGATGATTGATGAAAAGGTAAAAGATTGTACTAAAAACCTAATTAATGCTTTTGCTACAAAAAATTTTGATGAAGCTGCTAAACAAGTTTTTAGATTGAGATATTTATATAAGTCATTTGAGGAGATGAAGGAAAATGCGGCCAGTTCAAATTTCTGAACCAAGTTCAAATGAGGTAGTTTTTGGTATAGATCTTGGAACTACTAACTCTTTAATTGCCATGGTAAATAAAGCTGGCAATGTAGAAATATTTAAAGATGAGCAAGGTCGTGAACTATTACCTTCTGTCATTTCATATGAAAAGGATGTACTAAAAGTAGGCTACGATGTTGGCGAAAACGCTATCTGCTCTGTAAAACGCTTAATGGGTAAAAGTGTTAAAGACTTGCATAAAGAAAATATCAGTTGTGAAATAGACAACGAAAGTGAAAAAATCATTAGAGTAAAATGCTCAGAGGAAAAGTATCTTACTCCTATTGAAATCTCTGCTGAGATATTAAAAGCTCTATGTGAGAGGGTAAAAAAATTCACAGGTATGAAAGTTAACAAAGCAGTGATTACTGTACCAGCTTATTTTGATGATTCAGCACGTAACGCAACCAAATATGCAGCAAAATTAGCTGGCATAGATGTTCTTCGCCTCATTAATGAACCAACCGCTGCAGCACTTTCTTACTCCATTGAAAAGAACAATAACAGTGGCATATATGCAGTTTATGACCTCGGTGGTGGAACATTTGACATTTCAATATTAAAATTACATCAAGGAGTGTTTCAAGTTCTTGCAGTTGGTGGTGATACTAAACTTGGCGGTGATGATTTTGATCATCTGCTTAGTTTAATCGTGCTTGAAAAGTATAGAGAACAGGTAGGTTTAAATAAAAAATGCTCTAGTGTCATCCCAGTGCTCCGACACTGGGATCCAGAAAGTTTGATTGCAAGTGAACACACCAGAAAGTTATATAATAAGAACTGGATTCCAGTGTCAAGCACTGGAATGACACCATCTGATACAACTACCTACAAATTACAACATTCATACACTAAAACTGGTATCTGCAATATACGTGCTATAAAAGAGTACCTAAGTGAAGATACCTCTGGCACTTTTGAATTCAGCATCAATGGTGAATTATTTAAGTGCAAAATTACTAAAGAAGAATTCGAGCAAGCAATCAATCCTTTGGTTAATAAGACTATAAATATAGTTACTCGTACTATAAGCAACATAGATCTTAAAATCGATGATATAAAAGGGGTAATTTTAGTTGGTGGCGCAACTAGAGTGCCATTAGTGCAAAATTCACTAATCAAACTCTTTGGCAATAAAGTGCTGAATGATGTGGATCCGGACAAAGCAGTTGCCAATGGGGCAGCTTTGCAGGCTCATTATTTAACTTCAAACTCAAAAGATAGGAATATTCTCCTTGATGTGCTGCCTTTATCACTTGGCATAGAAACTATGGGGGGAATAGTTGAAAAAATTATACCAAGAAATACACCACTACCAGTTTCAGAAATAAAAGAGTTTACAACTTACGCTAACGGGCAAACAGCAATGAAAATTCACGTTTGTCAAGGAGAACGTGAAATGATAAAAGATAATAAATCTCTAGCACGATTTGAACTCAAAGGTATACCACAATTGCCTGCAGGTTCTGCAAAAGTTGAAATAGGATTTACAGTTAGCATTGATGGAATATTGACTGTCACTGCAAGAGAAAAAACTACTGGAGTCGAACAGACAGTTGAAATAAATTCAAGCTCTGGCTTAAGTGAAGAAGATATTCAAGATATGGTCAATCAGTCAGTAAGTAACTTTGATGAAGACATGAAGGCTCGTTCCCTTGCAGAGGCTAAAATTAACGGTAACAAGCTCATACATCTAGTTGAAAATGTTTCCACTGAGCAAAAGTTAAAAATTTTACTACAGAACGCAAAAGACGCTTTACAGGAAAATGACTTAGACAACATTAATAATGCTATCTCTGAGTTAGAAAACTCTGCTTTAGAATTATGCGAATCAGCAGACAGATAGAGTTCATAAAACTTTGTGAAGTACCCTGTCAAATCTCAGAGCAATAGGTAACCTAAAATCAAACGGCAACCAATCAACTTTGCCTAATTTAAACGATAAACCAACCATGCTTACGCGCCCAACTATATTTTCAGTTGGTATTAACCCAATTTCAGAAAACCTGCTATCAAAAGAATTATTTCTATTGTCTCCCATAACAAAAAATTGATCATCAGGCACATAATAAACTGGAGTATTGTATGATAACTTATTAGAAAGATTATCTATTAGAATTTCATGCTCCTTGCCGCTCGGGAGTGTTTCGATGTATCTTGCTATATTACGCTTTGACTCATAATCAAAAAAATTTTCAATTTGTCTTCGCTTTACTTTCTGATCATTTAAATATAACTCCCCCTCTATCATTTGCACTTTATCGCCCGGTATTCCTATTACCCGCTTAACAAATCTAATGCTGTCATTTCTTGTAGGCTTGAAAACTATTATATCACCACGCTCCGGAGGGGTATAAAAGATTCTACCGCTAAAGATGTTTGGAGAAAATGGAAAAGAGTGTTTACTATAACCATATGAATATTTACTAGTAAAAATATAATCTCCCTCAAGTAGAGTGCTTTTCATTGAACCAGAAGGAATATGAAATGGCTCAAATAAAAAACTACGTATTGATAGCGCAATTAGTAGCAAAAAAAACAGTGAAGATAAAAACTTTCTCGTTCTTGCTATCCGCTTCTCTCTCAATTCTTTCAATTTTATTTTCTTTATAAATTTAAGCTTATCATAACACATAAAAGTGGTAATGTGAAATTTTACTCATGGGTGTTATTGCTCTTTTTCGAAAGTCGAAATAAGCTCTCAAGTAATTGACAGTGATTGATAACCAATAGACATCATTTGCTATGCAATATTGTATAAATCACAATGCTAGTTTTACTGAAAATTATACTATTTTAGATATAATTATAATATTTAAACTTAAGGTATAGGGATGAACCCTACAATTAGAAAGGTTTTTTGTATTCTACTTATAGTATTATTTATTTCTTTTTCTCATGTTGGAAGTGCTGCTAACTCTAATGACGATACAACTGCTCAAGTAATATGTAATATTATTGGCTACGTTTGGGGAATAGGTGGACCGCTTATGACCGTAGTGATAATAGGAGCAGCTTTACTTGCAATATTTGGTAGAATGCCGTGGCCTGCTCTTTTCGCCCTCGGTGTATTTTGCGCTGTGTTTTTTGGCGCTAAAACTATTGTCATAAAAGTAATGGGTGGTATAAACTCTACAAATGCCTCTTTTATGGAAGAATGTGGAACGGGAGATAAAAAAAAGAGTCAATAGGGCTATTGCTTTCTAAAGCAGACTTGGTGCACAGCTTCAACTATATCTTCCACTTGTGGTAATGCTTTCTTTTCTAGGTTTGCAGCATAAGGTAAGGGGACATCCTTGCCGGTTACCCTTACGACCGGAGCGTCAAGGTAGTCAAATCCTTGTTCCATAACCATGGCTGAGAGTTCTGCTCCTATTCCTGCAAATGGCCAACCCTCTTCTATGCTTACTAATCTATTGGTCTTCTTAATAGAGTTAATAACTGTTTCAGTGTCAAGTGGTCTTAAGGTTCTGAGGTCGATAACTTCAGCTTCTATTCCTTCACTAGAGAGTAAATCTGCTGCATTTAACGCATCCATTAGTTTCAATGAAAAAGCAGTGATAGTTACATCCTTTCCTTCCCGTATAACAGCAGCTTTGCCTATCTCAAGTAGATAATCTTTATTTGATAGCTCAGAATCAGGAATCTCATGTTCATGCCCATAAGCGATCTCGTTTTCTAGAAATATTACTGGATTAGGATCACGAATTGCAGCTTTAAGCAGACCTCTACAATCAGAGGCAAAGTAAGGTGCTATTACTTTCAAACCTGGAACATGCGAATACCAAGATGCAAAGCACTGAGAATGTTGTGCGGCAACTCTTGCTGCAGCTCCATTTGGTCCGCGAAATACTATAGGGCATCCAAGTTGTCCACCAGACATATAATTTGTTTTTGCTGCGGAATTCACAATTTGGTCGATAGCTTGCATAGAAAAATTAAAAGTCATAAACTCCACTATTGGCCTAAGTCCAGCAAATGCTGCTCCAACAGCAAGACCAGCAAATCCATGTTCAGTAATGGGTGTATCAACTACCCTATTTTCTCCGAACTCTTTTAGTAATCCTTTCGTTACTTTATAAGCACCATCATACTCTGCAACTTCTTCACCCATGATAAATATATCAGGGTCATTTTGCATTTCTTCTCTGATCGCTGTGCATAAAGCTTCTCTTACACTTAAGATTGCCATTTGTAAACCTGTAGATTTCAACTGAAATAACTATATCAAAATTACCAGGAAGCGCACAAGTTAAGTTTTACAAGCATCATGTTGCATTGAGCATTGAATACTTACTTCTTTTAATTCAGTAGGTTGCGGTGATAGTGCGTATGTAACTCCACCGACTATCAATGAAGACATCACAGAAGTTGCAATCATCAATAGAATTGGTAATTGGAAGGCTATACTAAAGGCAACACCTACTGTCAACATGATTGCAAAGTTTACAGAAGCAATTTTTAAGAAAGACAGTTGTTCTTTTTCTGTTTTTTCTAGTAATACTTTATTTGCTTTGGTTTTGCTTAATTCACTATTAAGTGTTGTATTCTCGTTTTCCAGATCTTTTATTTTTTGCTTTAGTGATTGATTCTCTTTACTGAGCTTATCAACTATTTCTAACCGAGTCTCATGTCCAGCTACGTCACTCTTTGATTTTTCTAGTTCTTTCTCAACATGTTTTAATTCTTTACCTGGCTTTTCTAACTTCCGAATTTGGCTATCTTTCAACTGAACTTGAGTTTGCAGGCTTTCTAAAGTTTGGTTATCAACTTCATTAGCTGCCCCGTCGTAATTTATTTCGGAGTAGGAAGAAGTATCAAACGTAGTTTCAAGTGCTAAACCGTTGTCGTCACTACTAACGCTGTAATAGTTTAGACTTGATCTGACAGGCATGAATTAACTGACAG
>NZ_JAFEVF010000002.1:31315-80409 GCF_048054115.1 Wolbachia endosymbiont of Nasonia vitripennis
GTCAGTTAATTCATGCCTGTCAGATCAAGTCTAAACTATTACATTTAAATATTCCGGCCCTGTAAGAAAGTTAATTTATACCACAAATCCTATTGAGGGACTACATAGACAGATCAGAAAATTTACTAAAACCAAGGGCTCATTTACTAGCACAAATGCCTTGTATAAACAGGTATATTGTGCTATAAAGAAGGCAGGAGAGAAATGGACTATGCCTATACATGATTGGGCTTTAACTATCTCTCAACTTGATATCTTTTTTCCTGGTAGGTTAAAAATCGAGTTGAACTAAAAATGCGATTTGACACAGTTTATTTAACACTCCCAAATCATATAAGATGATAGCAAAATTCCAAACGTAGCTCCACAGCAGTAAATGAAACCTGTTCAACTGTATCTGTTTAGGTGCATGTGAAACCAGTGCTTCCTTTCTTGTCATCCCAGCTTTCATAATGTCATTCGAGTAGCCCCTTCGGTGTCATTCAAGTAACTGACACTGAAGTTATGTCTTAAACCTTATCACCAGGCTTAACAAATAGATGGCCCAATGTTATTAACTTTATAGGCTTATCTTCGTTATTTACCACCACCCAAACACCATCGTTTTCATGATCAACAATTTCTATTGGTGTAAATACTACATAATTATTGTCATCAACAATCTTTATTCCAAGAACACCATCGTCACTTAAGCTTAAGGCCGAAGAAGGAATTTTATATGCAAATCTTTCACCTGAAGGGAGACTTACACTAGCAGTCAGTCCTTGCAAAGATATAATCTCATTATCAGTTACCTTTACCTCCACTCTATAAGATCCAGTTTTAGGCTCAGCAATTTTACTAATAAAACTCACTTCACCTACTAATTCCCTTCCGTCTAGCAAATTAATTTGCGCTGCACTACCCAGTTTTATTTTATTTACTTCATTTTCTGAAACATACAACACTACAAGAACCTGATCAAAATTAACTATGTCAGTTATCTTATGTCCAAGATTAACAAAATCCCCTTCATTTACGTTGATCTTATCTATATAACCATCAATAGGAGATTTAATCGCAGTGTTTTCTAAATCCAATTCTAGCCTTTTTAGGTCAGCTTTTGCACTCTGCAATGCAGTAAAAGCTGATTCCACTCTTATCTGTGCTCCATAGCCTTTTTTATTCAATTTTCGAGAGGAATCATACTCAATTTCACGCTGATTTAATAAAGCTTTGGCTTTCTCAACTTGTGCAACTCTGTCATAATCTTCTATCTTTAAAATTACATCGCCTCTTTTTACTTTTTCACCATCAGACAAATAAATAGCAATAACTTGACCACTTGTTCTTGAGACAAGGCTGACCCTATGCAAGGGATTTACCGTACCAGAAAAATTTAAATATACAGTGCGATTTTGTGGAGTATAATCCTGAGTTTTTACTGAAAAACTACTAATTGGATTATCACTATGAACCGCCTGATCTTTTTTTAAAAATGTACTGTTGATAAAAAACAGTAGAATAAGAGCAATACCAGAAACGATGATTACTTTGTTTCTCATCCTTAAACAGTAAAATTTATTGACCAATCTTGTTAGAAATAACTGCATAAGTTTTCGAATCAGAAGTGTAAGTATAACACAGCTATTGTCACTCTATAAATAGTTTTATATGAGCAAGTTTTCTTACAATAAATAAGTTTTTATTGCAAAAGTGCAATTTTTAATCAAATAAAAAAGTTGTGCATAAAATTTCCATCATATTATATGATGAAAATAAGAATATTGTAACAAAACTAAATATATATTTAAACAGAGCTTTAGCCCATCACTAAACCAACACCCAATTGCTCAACACTATCAATTTTAATTTGTAAAGTGCCCTTTATAAATTTATTAGCCTGGTCTGTACTCATAAAAACTGTATGTTTATTGGGCATTAATTTTTCCATATCTGCTCTATTTTTTTTATCTTGCAAATGAGGTTCGCAAATATAGCTATACTTTTTAAAATCTAGAAGTTTAGCAAAGCCATCACGATCATTCTCATGGTGAAAAGCAACATTTATACCTACTATTTCGTCCGTTTCTTGCAGCTTTCCATCTTTATCTATTTACCTGTGCCTTAGCAAGCGCAACTGTAGGCTTATGGCCATAATTTGCTCCAATAACCCTTCTTATTGAATGTTCTATTGCTATTTTTTGCACTTCAGGACTTTCATCAAACTCTTTCAAAAAATTAAGGTGTAAGTTAATATATTCAGAGTATTTCAATCTGTGTTTTTTATGTATAGTTGGTTTGTAGGACAGTTCATTTGTAGGTGACTTATAGTTTGCAAGAAGCAATTTTTGTTCATATTGCTCATTAAATTTCTTTATCTTTTCAAAATGTCTTTCATATTGAGTCAATCCATCTTTCCCTTTTTTCTCCATCCTTTTCAAGAATTCCTCTACTGGCTCTCGTTTGGCTAGATTAATTTTGCGTGTAAGCGGAATTTGTTTTTTCAAGCTAATCCAATATGGTAAGCAAACAACTTTCGCATCTTTCGAAAATAGACCTTCTAACTTTTTCACTGCATTGTATAAGTTTGCTGATTCTGGTTTATAATGCCCGCTATTATTGTCTATATAAGTTATTTTACCATTTACCACTTTCATTAAACCAGAACATAAAATCGGCTTACCGCCTGCAAGAGTTGAATGACGATAAGCCCATTCGCTTTTGTTAACATTAATATGTTCATGAGTTACTAATTTTCCATCAAGCGTGATAACATAAGCTACACAACCTTTTTTACCCTTACTAATTTTATCAGTTGTATCATATAATTTGCCCTCTAAGTTGTATAACTTAAGTTCCCCATCTTGCTCGCCAATAAATTTTCTTTGATCAAATTGTTCATCAGAGTTAAAATACTTAACCCTTGTATTAGTTCCAGGAATTTTTCTTCCTTCAACTCCAACTTCTGGAAACAAATTATATCGTGGAAAAAAATAAGTAAAATTATTCTCTATCCAATACAGAATCTTATTTATGATACCAAAAACTTTTCTATTACCTAAATCAATAGAGAGTTGCTGTTCCTTTGGTACTGCTAGATGATTGGACTTTGTACCAGACTTGCCAAATTCTTTGGCAGCATATTTAAACTTTTCTAGTAAATATTCCTTACGTTCTTTTGATATTGACATTTTTACCTCACTCACTATTATTTTATCCTATATTATTTTAGACAAAAAGTCAATCTTTCTTAAGATATTAAGAAAAGAAAAAGCAGCAGCAAAATAGCTAAACTGACTTAGATTTATCGACAATTTGAAAAATCATCATTCCGCTACTTGTTAGCGGAATCTATGTTCGCACAGTTAGTTATCGCTATTTACCCAACAAACTTATGCTAAGCTGTGCTGCCACTAATTTTGCAACCAGTACTCTATAAGGCGAGCATGACACATAATCAACCCCTGATTTGATGAAAAACTCTATGGACTGTGGATTCGCTCCATGCTCTCCACATATACCAAGTTTAATTTCTTTTCTGGTTTTTTTGCCCCTTTCGATAGCTATTCTGATTAATTCCCCTACCCCTTCGACATCTAGCACCTCAAAGGGATCGTTTTTGAATATGTTGCTTTCCTTATAAGAATCGAGGAAATTAACTGAATCATCTCGTGAAAGTCCCATAGTTGTTTGTGTTAAATCATTAGTGCCAAAACTAAAAAATTCTGCGTGTTTTGCGAGTTTGTCAGCAATAAGTGCTGCTCTTGGCAGTTCTATCATCGTTCCAATTGAATAGTTCACATCGAAATTTTCGGCTTCTTTCTTTATTAACTCGCATATCAGAATAAACTCTTTCTCACTCATGATAAAAGGAATCATGATTTCAGGTTTCACTTCTATCTTCTTTTCTTTCCTTAATTCACTTGCAGCACTGAGTATTGCCCTAATTTGCATGCCATATATTTCAGGATGAGAAATAGCAAGTCTACAACCTCGATGGCCAAGCATTGGATTTTTTTCTGATAACTGTGCTATTTTATTTTTTACTGATTCAACTGACTTATTCAGTGATTTGGCAATTTTCTCTATAATAGATTGATTGTGGGGCAAAAACTCATGTAGAGGTGGATCAAGTAAACGTATAGTAACCTCCCTGCCCTCCATAATAGAAAATATTTCTTTGAAATCAGACTTTTGCATTTCTTCGAGTTTATTTAATGCATTTGTCCTTTCATTTTCATCATCAGCTATTATCAACTTTTGAATGAATTCGATTCTATCACTAGCAAAAAACATATGTTCTGTGCGACATAATCCTATACCTTCTGAACCGAATTCTTTTGCAATTTTTGCATCTTTTGGAGTATCAGCATTCGCTCTCACCTTCACTGTTTTGATTTCATCTACCCAGTTAATTATCGTTTTGAATTCTTGAGATAATTCAGGCAAAATTGTAGGAAGAATACCAAGCATAACCTCTCCTGTTCCTCCATTGATGGTGATTGATTCACCTTTATTTACTTTTATATCCCCCATAGAAAGAAATTTTTCATCTTTATCAATATAAAGTCCATTTAGACTACAAATGCATGGTTTACCCATTCCACGAGTTACAACAGCGGCATGCGAGGTCATACCTCCTCGCGCTGTTACTATTCCACTTGCAGCATTCATTCCATTAATATCTTCAGGGCTCGTCTCTGATCTTACCAAAATTACTTTTTTACCCTGCTCTGCAGCTTTTTCAGCATCACTTGCACTGAATACTACATATCCAGAAGCAACACCTGGAGAAGCTGGCAGTCCTTTGCCTATTACTTCTTGATCGATTTTAACATCAAGAACTGGATGCAATAAATTGTCAAAAGTTTTTGGATCAATTCTCAATATTCCTTCCTCTTTTGTAATCACTCCTTCGTTTACCATATCAACTATTATGCGAATAGCAGCTTCGGCTGTGCGCTTGCCAGACCTAGTCTGCAAAATCCATAACTTACCGTCCTGTACAGTAAATTCGATATCCTGCATGTCCTTATTATGACTTTCAAGTTTTTCACATACCGCGCATAATTCTCGGTAGACACTTGGTAGCAACTTCTCCATGGTACTTTCTTGCTCCCCGTCAATTGGCATAGGAGTATAAACACCAGAAACCACATCCTCACCCTGAGCATTAACTAAAAACTCACCAAAAAGCTTTTTTTCTCCAGTTGAAGGATTACGTGTAAATACCACGCCGGTTGCAGAATTATCATTTAAATTACCAAAAACCATTGCTTGCACGTTGACCGCTGTTCCAAGGTTTTCAGGAATATTATGTATTCTTCTATAGGAAACAGCCCTATCATTTTTCCAAGAGGCAAATACTGCATTAACTGAGTTTAACAATTGCTCTTCAACGTTCTGCGGGAAATTTTTTCCTATTTTCTCACATACTATCTCTTTAAAATCATTAACAATTTTCTTTAAAACATTAACATCAAGATCAGCTAAGCTTTTTGCTCCACTCTTTTGCTGCTCATTATCAATAACATCTTGAAATAGGTGATGATCAAGCTGTAGTACAACATTGGAGTACATCATGATGAAACGGCAGTAGCTATCGTAAGCAAAACGTTCGCCACTTTTTTTTGCAAGCCCAACAACGGTTTCATCATTTAGACCAACATTTAAAATAGTATCAAGCATGCCCGGCATTGAATTCACACTACCAGAGCGTATGGAAACTAATAAAGGATTATTTGAATCCCCGAATTTACAACCGATGTCACTTTCGAGCATCGCCATGTAGTTTTTTATCTCGTTACGTAGATCACAAGACAATTCATTATCTTGACAATAGGCCTGACAAACAGCAGTGGAAATTGTAAAACCAGGTGGAACAGGAATGCCAATGTTACACATCTCTGCCAGATTTGCTCCCTTCCCTCCTAGTAGATTTCTCATTGCTGCATTACCTTCACAGTTGCTTTGGCTAAAGTAATATATTAACTTTTCTTGCATTTTTTTCGGATTTTCACTAATAAACATACTATACATACTATTCTAATAAATTTGTCAGGCAGGAGTAATAAATTTTGTAAAATTCAGCACAATTAAATAGCCTCTTTTCCTTTCATTCTAGTGTCCCTATTGTCATTCAAGTATTCTTTCCTGTCATCTCAATGACCTCTATGATGTCATTCCTGTTGGAGTATGAATGTAGCCTTATCTCACACTCCTGTCATCCCAGTGCCCAGACACTGGGATCCAGAAGACTGATCAAGTAATAAGAACTAGTCACGCGCTGGCTCTCTTAAATTACTTTAGCTATAAGTGTTAAGAAATTTACCAATCAAAAAAAGGCAAAAAAATCCACATGGTGCTGATTTTATTACTGTAATTGATAATGTGCTAACGCTTAAACGAAGCGTGTTTAGGCTGAATAGAAAAAAATAAAAAAAGGTATGCAGCCGCCATAATTTCGCCAATAAACACAAGATTTGTCAAGAATCTTCTATTAAATGAAAGTTATGAAAAAAATCTATTGCAAGTCTTTTAATATTCTGTTAAGAGCTGGGATAATATAAAAATTATCATGTTCGGATTAGAAGACAGGAAATTTCTGATTACTGGTGCATCAGGCGGAATAGGGCAGGCAATTGTAGAGGTTATGCATAAAGCCGGAGCAACTTTATGTATCTCTGGCACAAAAAAAGAAGTACTAGAAGAAGTTGCTAAAAAATATGAAAAAAACATTCATGTACTCCCTTGTGACTTATCAAATGCTGAGGAGGTAAATCAACTAATAAATGAAGCAGGTGAGTCGATGAAAGGCTTTGATGGGCTCATATGCAATGCAGGCATTACACAAGACAGTTTATTGCTGAGAATGACAGATGAAGCATGGCAAAAGGTGATTGACATTAATTTGAACTCCACGTTTAAGTTAAATAGAGAAGCATGCAGGAAACTGATTAAAAATAATTGGGGAAGAATTATAAATATTTCCTCAATAGTAAGTTTAACAGGCAATGCTGGGCAGGCAAATTATGCAGCTTCTAAAGCTGGAATGATAGCTATGAGCAAATCTATAGCAAAAGAAGTTGCAAGTCGCGGTGTAACAGTAAATTGCATTGCTCCTGGATTTATAGATACTAAAATGACTGAAGTTTTAAATGAAAAACAAAAAGAAAAAATATTAGATAACATTCCAATGAAAAGAATGGGAACAGGGAAAGAAATAGCAGCAGGAGTATTGTTTTTAGCAAGCGACGAAGCAAGATATATAACGGGGCATGTGCTTAACATCAATGGTGGGCTATTTATGTAGCAACACTTATTTATGGACAAACTATGAGTTTTACCCTAAAATAAATATATATATAAATTTAGATTCACACTAGTTTATTACTTGGAGGCAAAAGAATGAGCTATATAATAAAAAAATTTTTTAATGCTTTATGTATAGTGCTGTTTCTCTCTTTTTCAGATTACGCAAATGCTGCTACTGATATAGATGATACAACTGCCCAAGTAATATGCAATATTATTGGTTATATTTGGGGAATAGGTGGGCCACTTATGACTGTAGTCATAATAGGTGCAGCTTTGCTTGCAATATTTGGTAGAATGCCATGGCCAGCTCTCTTTGCCCTAGGTATGTTTTGTGGTGTATTTTTTGGTGCCAAAGCGATTATAATGAAAATTATACCCGATAGCATTAAACAAGATAGTATGTTGAGCAAGTGTGGGGAAAAATAACTTAAAAATCAGGATGTTTTTGTGTGTATTGTTCCTTCATGTCTTCAATCTGTAACAAATAATGACTGTCTTTCGGTAAAGTTTTAATAGCTAACTCAGCGTACTTCATAAATTTCTCTAAATTACCTTCAATACAAGCCTTTTTCGTCAAAGCAAAATAATACATTGCCATATCAGCGCTACGTTTATATGCAATACTTAAATACTTCCAGACAAAGGCGTTATTTGTTTCTACGTTTGCAACCTGCTCTAGGTAAAAAATTGCCTTCTCTATTTCACCGTGTAATAATAAAGTATGAGATAACGCAAGTTTCACTAAATAGTTATTCTTCTCAGATAAATATCTAAGTGATTCTTCATACATTTTTATTGCTTCACTTAAATTTCCAGCTTTGTATAACATCTCCGCTTTTAATTCATATAAATAAGGATCATTGCGTGACTCTTGAATCAATGAATTAACTTTAGTAATAGCCTCTTCGATCTTTCCTTGCCTATAGTGAATTACAGCATTTACATACTTAGAACTACCTTCATATTTATTAGATAACACATGAATAGGAGCAAAGAAAGAGTCTAGCTTTGCAACCATACGCTCAAACTTCAGCAATTTATCTGCAAGGATTGGTTTTATATTGTTTTTAACCTTATAATTCTGTACAGCAAATATACGCTTATCACTAAGTGGGTGAGTGCGGAAATACTCTTCAGTGTTTTCATGCTCAATACTCTTAAAATAGTCAAAAATCTCTTTCATACCCAAATTATCATAGCCAGATTCATCTAGGTATCTTAAAGCATAGCTATCTGCTACACTCTCTTGCTCTTGAGAATAGTTAAAAAACAACCTTGAACTAAGCGTTACACCACTAAGCAAGATTGCACTCGCAACCTGAGGGTTAATGACAATACTAGAAACTAATCCTACCATATAACTAACCATTGCTATTGATTGAAAATAACCTACAGCACTACTCATTTGTAATACATGACCAGCAGATATATGAGCAATTTCATGTGCTAATATACCAAGTAAGACATAAGGTTCAGTCGAATATTGTAAAAGCCCTAAATGAATGAAAATGCTATTATTGTTAATTACAAAAGCATTAATCGATCTATCATCAACTATAAAAACTTTTATTTTATCATTATCAATACCCGCAGCAGAAAATAAAGGTTGCGCTAGATCCTTAACTACCGCTTCCACTTCACTATCTCTAATAATACTAACAGAGTAAGCGCTATTACAGTATACGAAAAAAAATAGTAAAACAAAAAGCTTAGACATGGAAATTCCTTGTTTGTATAACTTTGAGGAATTTTATATTTTAACACTTAAACTATACGAATCTATAAACGCTAGTTTAAATTTTGAACGTAACTGATAAGTTTATCAATGGTAGTTAACTTAATATTATGTTGTTCAGCAAATTCAAGCAACTGGGGTAAGCGCATCATAGAGCCATCATCATTCACTAATTCACAAATAACTGCAGAATGATTACATCCCACTAACTTAGCTATCTCAACACTTGCTTCAGTATGACCAGCACGTTGCTCTACTCCACCCTCATGTGCAATGACAGGAAAAATATGACCGGGAGTTATAATGTCATCCTGAGTTCTATTTTTATCAATAGCAACATGTATAGTTTTTGTTCTATCCTCAGCTGAAACACCCGTAGTAATACCATAACGTGCATCAATTGATGTAGTAAAAGCAGTATGATTTTCACCAACATTTTTTTTTTCCATGAAACTAAGGCCTAACCTTTTCATGTGAACTTTAGTCATTGCTAAACAAACAATCCCTGTACCGTATCTAACCATAAAAGCCACATGTTCTGGCTCTAATTTCTCAGCTAATACAATCAGATCACCTTCATTCTCTCTGTTTTCATCGTCAACTAAAATGAATAATTTACCAGAACTAGCATCCCTCAATACATCTTCCACAGAAGAAATACCGGGTAGACTAATTGAAGGATAAGTTACTTGTACCATGATTTACTTAAACTCAATCTTAACTATTTTATACAATTTCTCTCCATTTGGCACTATCACTTCCACATACTCACCAACTTTTTTGCCAATTAAAGCACTACCGAGTGGTGAATCCGTAGAGATCAACTGCTTTGAAGCATCAGCTTCATACCCACCTACAATTTTATAAACATATTCTATTTCACTGTTATCATCACCGAGCATGCTTACCGTAACAGTTGCACCAAACATTACTGTATCACCAGACAAATTTTTTACTTCTATCACTTCTGCATGTGAAAGTTTACTTTCTACCTCAATTATGCGGCCTTCAATAAAACTTAATCTTTCCCGTGCTGCATGATATTCTGCATTTTCAGATAAATCGCCTTGATCACGAGCATCAGAAATAGCCTGTATGATAGAAGGTTTTTCTTCCTTTAATTTCTCAAGTTCGACTTGCATACTCTCAAAACCTTCCCTTGTAATAGGAAACTTGTTAACAATGGATGAAGTCATAATCACCACCTAAACGCAATTAAATTGAGTGACAAAATCACTCACAATACCAAGAATATCATCTTTTATATCATCATTCATGTCACCTGACAACTTTTTTAAAACTCCAGGGTGAACAGTTTGAAAATAATTGATAAGATCACACTCGAACCTATTGATGTTGCTCACCTGTACCTTATTTAATTGACCATACAGATTAGAAAAGATATACATAAGCAATACTTGCTCTTCTATTTGCATAGGTGAATACTGTTTTTGCTTTAATAATTCAATAAGGTATTTACCTTTGTTTAAGGACAATTGAACAGTAGCATCAAGATCAGAACCAAATTTAGCAAAGTCTTCCAGTTCTCTATATTGGGCCAAACTCAGCTTTATAGAACCAGCAACTTTTTTCACAGATTTCAATTGTGCAGCAGAGCCAACCCGAGAAACCGATAAACCTATATTCACTGCAGGGCGAAATCCTTTGTGAAACAATTCAGACTCAAGAAAAATTTGTCCATCGGTAATTGAAATCACATTAGTTGGAACATATGCAGATACATCACCAGCCTGAGTCTCAATAATCGGCAAAGCAGTCAAAGATCCCTGTCCTTTTTCATCAGACATTTTGGCAGCTCTTTCAAGCAAGCGAGAGTGTACATAGAATATATCTCCAGGATAAGCTTCACGACCAGGAGGACGTCTGAGCAATAAGGACATCTGCCTATATGCCACAGCATGCTTAGATAAATCATCATATACCACCAAGCAATGCATTCCATTATCACGGAAAAATTCTCCAATAGTGCAACCGGTATAAGGTGCTAAAAATTGCATAGGCGCGCAGTCAGATGCGCTAGCCACAACTACAGTTGTATACTCTAATGCTCCACTTTCTTTTAGCTTATTCACCACTTTTGCTACTGTCGAAATTTTTTGTCCAATAGCAACATAAACACAGTAAATTTTTTGATTTTCGTTTACCTCATCATTAATCTTCTTCTGATTGATAATAGTATCAATCGCAATAGTGGTTTTACCAATTTGTCTATCGCCAATAATTAATTCACGTTGCCCTCTACCTATAGGAATCAACAAATCTATAATTTTAATTCCTGTCTGCAGAGGTTCATGCACAGATTTACGGTCAATAATACCTGGCGCTCTAGATTCTATATACATTTTGTTCTTGGCTCTAATTTCTCCGCCATCGTCTATAGGATCGCCTAATGCATTTACAACTCTCCCTAATAATTCATGACCTACAGGCACCTGTACAACATCACCACTACATTTTACAACGTCCCCTTCTTTTACATCACGGTCATTGCCAAGCACAACTATTCCAGCTGTATCATGATCTAAATCAAGAACTATTCCTTCTACACCGCTTGCAAAAGATACCTTTTCACCAAACTTTGCTTTTTCCAGCCCATAGACCAATGTGATACCATCCGTTACTGAAATTACTTCACCTATATTTTCTCGTTTTATAGGATTATCAAATGTCTCAACCTTCTCTTTTATTATGTTTACTACTTCAGAGGCATTTATGCTATTCTTCATATACAATTCCTTATTTTCAACATTTCCATTTTACTCAAATCAACCAATCTATCCAAATAACTCTTAAGCGAAGCATCAATCACGTTAAAACCATACCTAACTACAAAGCCACCTAGTATAGAAGGATCAACCACATGACTGACTTTTATTATTTTACCAAGAAAGTTCAAAGATTCAGTAATTATTTTTATATCAGGTTTCTTTAAAATCTCTGCTGATTTTATAGTAATTTCCAATTCATTTTCACTTTCCCTTACAAGATTTAAGAATTTTTCTAATATAAGGATTAATAAACGGGAGCGCTTGTTTGCAAGTGTAACCATAATAAATTTGACTAAGTTTTCACTCAAGTTCTCCTTTATAGAAAGTATCGCTTCTTTTTTGTGCAAAAGAGAAACCATAGGATGAGATAGATACACAAAAACATCTTGATCTTTAAAAAAAGCTAACAAAAATTCTACTTCTTTTCTTATAATACCTAATCTGCTTCCTGAGACATGAAACAGTGCTCTAGCATAAGATGAAACTAAATTATTGTTTTTCATATTCAATTACCTGTTCTAGTAAATCTAAATTATTTTAGCTACCATTGTTCAATCCAAGCATTTTTTATATAAATAGGTCTTCTCCTTAAGGAAAGAAAACATAAATCATATCTGACTGAATAATCTAAAAAATCAAGATTTTTACTTAAGAAATATTTAGAAGAATTTATAATAGACTGACACTGAAAATGAGATATCGGTACTTCTTTTCCAAATAAACTTGTTTTAACTTCTATAAAAATCAGCTCCCTTTTTTTAGATACAATTAAGTCAATTTCACCCAACTTACAACGGAAGCGACGTTTTATAACATTATAGAATTTCAGCTTTAAATATATCGAAACTAACAATTCTCCAAAGTAACCTACAAAATAGCGTAACCTACTTACCATAAAAAGAATAATTAGCTTTGTGTAACTACTTTGCTTCCTTTTTTATTTTTACTATAAATCTCACCTTTTGCTGAAATATCTCTATCAACTAGCTCTATCACTGCCATTGGAGCGCAATCACCCTTTCGAGTACCAAATTTTATTATTCTAGAATATCCACCTTTACGGTCTTGATAACGATTAGCTAGAACGCTTAATAATTTATCAACTACTAACTTACTATTATGAAGACGTGAAAGCAAAAGCCTTCTACCATGTAAAGAATCGTTATTCTTAGCAATTGTAATAAACTTTTCCACATATGGACGAAGTGCTTTAGCCTTTGGTAAAGTAGTTACAATCTGCTCATGATTAATTAACGAGATAGATAGATTCTTTAACATTGATAACCTATGCTCGGTACAACGAGACAGTTTATTTTTCTTTATTCCATGTTTCATATACTACCTAATCCTCATCAGTATGTTGTTTAGCCAGTTCATCTATATCCTTAGGCGGCCAATTTGGTATATTCATACCCAAAGACAAACCTGAATTATTTAAAATTGCCTTGATTTCATTCAAAGACTTTCGGCCAAAATTAGCAGTTCTTAACATTTCAACTTCCGTCTTTTGCACAAGATCACCTATATAAGTGATATTTTCATTTTTCAGACAGTTATGAGATCTAACAGATAATTCCATTTCATCTACTTTACGCAATAGAACAGGATCATAGCCCAAATCTTTAGCACCACTAGACAAAGAAACCTGCGATTTTTTATAACTCATATCAGAACTAATAAAAGGCTGAAATTGCTCCTGTAATATTCTTGCAGCATAGTCAACAGCTTGACTTGGAGAGATTGTACCATCAGTTTCAATTGACAATATTAGCTTATCTTTATCAGTAACTTGACCAACACGACTATTCTCTACTCTATACGAAACCCTCTCGACAGGACTATATAAAGCATTAACTGGAATAAAACCAATTAAATCTTGTTCATTCATAAGCTTTAAAAATTCATTTTCTTTATATTTATTTACAGGAAGATAACCTTTTCCGCTAGCAACATATATAGTAATGTTAAGCTCCACATCTTGACCTAGTGTACATATCACCAAATCTTTATTAACAATAGAGCATTGGTCATCAGTTTCTATCATTCCAGCTAATACTTGACAAGGCCCTTTAGCGCTCAAATTTAAGCACTTATTAGACGTGTTATTTAACTTACATCTCAACATGCCCATATTTAATGCTATATCAGTTATGTCTTCCCTAACTCCCTGGATCGAAGTAAATTCATGATTCACGCCTTCAATTTTTATTCCATAAACAGCACTACCGCGAAGAGAAGACAACATTACACGCCTTAATGCATGACCCAACGTTAAAGCAAAACCACTTTCCAAAGGTTCTAGAACTATATCACTTTTTTTACTTGAATCACCTGATATTACCTTAATCGCATTAGGCTTAGTTAATCTATCTAAATTTCCAAAGAAAGAGACATTATCACTATAATACATACAAAAACCTTCCAAATATCCTATACTCTTCTTTTTTTCCTTAGTCTACACCCATTATGAGGTATCGCCGTTTTATCTGCAATTGAAGTGACAGTCAATCCACAATTCCGAAGTGCTTTAACTGCAGCTTCTGCACCAAAACCAGGACCACGAATTATTACAGAAACAACCTTCATACCAAATCTCTCTATTACTTTCTTCGCAGCAGAATCGGCAACCTTACCTGCAGCATAAGGTGTGGATTTTCTCGAACCAGAAAAACCACATGCACCAACAGAAGTCTGGTAAAGCGTATTACCACAAACATCAGTCACATTTACAAAAGTATTATTAAAAGTTGCACGAATATGGACAATACCAGTAATAAACCTTTTTGTATTCTTACCAACCGTTTTAACTTTTTTCATAAAAACTCACGATAATAACAAATTTTATTTTTTTCCAGCAATAGGCAATTTAGATCTGCCTTTACGAGTTTTAGCATTAGTATGGGTTCTTTGTCCCCTCACAGGCAAACCTTTTCTATGCCTTAATCCTCTATAGCAACCGATTTCTATTAAAGATTTTATATCCATAGCCACTTTTTTTCTGAGCTCACCCTCTATGACATATTTTTGCCTAATAAAACTACTAATTTTCTCTATATCTTCATCTTGTAATTCTGAAACACGCTTACGCTCATCAATTTTACAGCTACGACAAATTATATTCGCAGTAGTAATACCTATACCATGTATATAAGTTAATGCAAAAGGAATACACTTCTTCACCGGAACATTTATGCCTGCAATACGTGCCACTGATACCTCGATACTTTATTAATAATAACTCTTAATTTATACCATAAAACAACTTATAGTCAAATCAAATTACAAGAAATTTTACTTTCAATCTCTTGCATTACTCTATCAACACTCAAATTAGCGTTAATTGTTAACAACTTGTCCTTATAATACTCGCGCAAACCCTCTATCTGAGAATGATATTCTCTTATCCTCTTATTAATTGCAAGCATATTAGCATCATCAATTCTCTTCTCCAATCTCGTACTTTTACATTTAGCACAAGTAGTATCCTTAAAAGAAGATATACTATATATACTTTTACAATCCAAACAAGTAAGACGATCTTTTAATCTATCAATTGCAATATTATCGTCAAGCTGCAACTCAATTACAAGATCAACATCCCTATTGCATCTTTTTTGCAAAACTTGAGTTAAAAAATGAGCTTGATTTAAATTTCTTGGAAAACCATCTAACAAAAAATCACCATCTATTAATGCAAGCTGGTCACACAATAATTTACATATAACTTCATCTTGAATTAAATTACCAGATTCAACAGTATCCTTTATTCCTTTACCTAATTTACTCCCACTAGATATAATATTCCTTAATAAATCTCCTACTGAAACTAATTTAAAATTATACTTTGCTATTAACAAACTGGACTGAGTACCCTTACCAGAGCCAGGAGGACCAAAAATTGTAATAATCACTTTAGTCTCCTTGTTTTAGACTCATATTTCTTTATCCAACTATCGTACCTATTTGAAAAAACATAAGATTGTACTTGCATAATAGTATCAGTAATAACGTTAACTATAATCAGCAAGCTCGTCCCACCAAAAATAAATGGTATATCATAATGATACCTCATAATTTCAGGTATAGTACATATTACCACCAAATACGCAGACCCAATAAATGTTAATTTAAAAACTATATCTTGAAGATAATCAGAAGTATGTTTTCCAGGCCCTCTACCAGGAATAAAACCACCATTTTTCCTAAGAAAATCAGCATTTTCCTCTGGATTAAATATAAAATTGGTATAGAAAAAATTAAAAAGTACTATGAGTATTAAGTAAGTTATAATGTACATCACTTTATTTGCCATAAAGTAGTTTAAAATAAAATCAGCAATGGCATGACCTTTATAGAAATTTGCAATTGAAATAGGTGTTAATAGAATTGCGTTAGCAAAAATAGTTGGTATTACACCAGATAAATTGATCTTCAATGGAATGTAAGTAAAATCATCATTATGTAATTTTTTAAACTGTTTTTTGGGATATTGAACAATTACCTTTCTATAAGAAGATTCTGTAAAAATGACTAAAAGGAGCAGTAAAAAAAACAATGCTATAACAAAAAGGGTAATGAAAAACGACATACTACCATTTTTATTTAATGTTAGCAGAGATGATAAAGCATTATGTAATTCAGATGTTATGCCAGTAAAAATGATTAATGAGATACCATTGCCTATACCGCTCACACTGATCCGCTCACCAAGCCATATTAAAAATATAGTTCCACCTAAAAGGCTAAAGACACCTATAGTACGAAACATAATACCAGGTTCAACTACAACTAATACCCCTTCCCTATTCATTCTTTCTAACCCTATTAAGATCGTAATTGATTGAAAGATACAAAACACTATAGTCATATAGCGTATATAAGAGTTCATCTTTCGACGTCCTAACTCTCCTTCATTTTTAATTTCATTGATTCCTTTAACGGCAGAAGATAATAATTGCATAACTATGGATGCAACTATGTATGGCATAACGTTTAACGCCAAGATCGTCATTCTAGCTAAAGCGCCACCAGAAAATAAATTAAATACTCCAAAAACACCAGAACTCTCTTTTGGAAATATATCATTGATTATATCAAGATTAACTCCAGGAATAGGAACATAAGTGCCTAAACGATAACAAACTAAAGCCATTAGCGTAAAAAATATACGCTTTAGTAAATCACTTTTATATAACAACGTAGAATCCAAACTATTAAATGCAAATTTACTGCTCATGATTTACGATAGTATTTCTACACTACCACCAACTGAAGCTACAGATCTTTTTGCAGCTTCTGATGCAAAATCAACATGAAACACAAATTTTTCGCTTAATTTACCCTTATTAAGAAGTTTGATTTTACTTTTAACAGATCTGATAAAACCTAATTTATGCAGTAGCTCCTTATCTATGATAGAATCCTTGACTATTTTTTTAGCTTCCATTAAGCACTGTACATCACCAACATTAAATATAGAGTATAAGTTTTTGCGTATAGGCTTAAAACCTCTTTTAGGTAAACGAGTATATATAGACTGCTGTCCACCTTCAAAACCATTTATAGAAACGCCACTTCTCGCTTTTTGCCCTTTATGCCCCCTACCAGATGTTTTACCTTTACCACAACCAATACCTCTACCTAATAATTTAGGCTTCTTTTTCTTAGATAATTTGGTAAACACAGAATTTAATTTTACAGCATCATTCATACTTTACCTATTTCCAACTATCTCACTAATCTTTTTACCCCTCTTACCTGCCACTTGGCGAGGAGATAACATAACATCAAAAGCCTTAAATACTGCACATATAATATTATGGGGATCATTTGATCTAGTAGACTTAGCTACCACATCCTTTATACCTAATACCTCAAAAACCGACCTCATTGCTCCACCAGCAATAATACCTGTTCCAGTTCTTGCAGCTCTTAAAACTATCTCACCAGAACAAAATTTAGCTTTAATATCATGATGTAAAGTTCTACCTTCACGTAAGTACACCCTAATCATCGACTTCTTTGCAGCATTTACAGCTTTCACTCTTGCTTCAGCAACCTCTGCGTGTTTACCTATTCCACATCCTACCCTACCCTTACCATCACCAACAACAACCAAAGTTGAAAATGAAAATCTTCTACCACCTTTAGTAACCGTTGTTACCCTTCGCACTGAAACCAAAAGTTCTGATAAATCATTATTATTTTGTAAATTCTTTACAGCCATATTTAAAACCTTCTAAAATTTAAATCCAGAGCTTCTTAAAGCCTCAGCAAATTGAGAAATCAATCCTGTATACTTATATGCTCCCCGATCAAAGACGAACCGCTGCTGCAATTTTGTACTAGGCAGACGCTCAATCAATAAAGAAGAAACCTGTTTTATAGTTTCAGCATTGACCCTACCTTTACATACATTCCTAATTTTATCATCCAAAGTAGAAGCAGAAGCTAGGGTTATTCCTTTTGCATCGTTAATCAACTGAACGTAAAAATGTTTATTAGACTTAAATACGGATACACGTAAACGTCCAGCGCTCTTATCGAGCTTCGCTCTATTACGAAGTTTCCTTTTTTTCATAGCTACTTAAAAAATTATACAATCTTTTCATTTTAATTACTTCTTTTTATTTACAACCTTACGCAGCATAAATTTGCCTTTTATTACAATACCCTTACCTTTATAAGGATCATATTTTCTAATTTTGCATATATCAGAAGCCACCATATAGACTTTTTGCTTATCCATACCGCGAATCACTAAATGAGTTGGCTTTATACACTTAATCTCAACGTCTTTAGGCACTTTATACTTAATATTATGACTATAACCAAGATATAAAGTCAAATACTTATCATCACATTCTGCTTTATACCCCACACCATTAATCTCAAGATCAACAGAAAAATCATTAACCATACCGTTAATCATGTTATTAATATTACTTCTATAAGTGCCCCATATAGATTTTATTTTATCATAATCATCCCTGCCTTGATCAACAGAAAGTAACAATTGATTATCAACTATCTGACACAGAATGCCACTACACAAGTTCAGCTCTTTTTCTGCCCTAACACTTCTTATTAATACCCTACCATCATTATATTCAACTGAAAGATCAGCAGGAATATTGATAGGTGCGGCACCTATACGAGACATACATTTCTCCTATCATTTAAAATACACGACACAAAACTTCTCCACCAACTTTTAATCTACGTGCATTATAATCGGTCATCACTCCTTTCGGTGTAGATATAATAAAAATTCCAAGACCATTATATGCTTTAGAAATGTCCTTACACTTAGAATAATAACGACAACCGGGCTTTGATACCCTAGCTATATCATTAATCACAGGTGATTTATCATAATACTTCAACTGCACAACAAGCGAAGGGATACTATCACTCTCTTGCTTTTCATAATTAAGAATATACCCTTCCTCTTTTAAGATCTTCAATATAGAAGAATTCACTTTAGAGAATAGGACTCTTGTTTCCCTATGCATTGCCAATTGAGCATTACGTATTCTTGTTAAAAAATCACCAATACCATCAGATAACGACACTATTACACTCCTTATATCACATTTACCAACTAGATTTTGTAACCCCTGGAACTTGTCCAAAAGAACACAAATCACGTAAAACAATCCTACATAAACCAAATTTTCTATATACTCCTCTCGGCCTACCAGTTAAAGCGCATCTATTCCTAATTCTGATTTTAGAAGAATCTCTAGGCAATTTTTTAATCAGCTTACTTTGAGCTGCAAACCTTTTTGCAATAGATAAATCCTTATTATTCATTATAGATTTTAATTCTTCCCTTCTCTCCCTATATTGATCGCATAACTTTATTCTACGAAGATTCTTCTGTATCATGGATTTTTTTGCCATATATATTTTCTCTCAATTATCAAAAAAAGGGAATTTAAGAGCCAGTAATAATTCCTTTGCTTCCTTATCACTAACTGCACTTGTTATAATATTAATATCCATACCTCTAATTTTACTTATTTTATCATAGTCTATTTCTAAAAATGATATATGCTCCTTGATACCAAGGGAAAAATTACCATGACCATCAAATTGCTTCACACTAAACCCTCTAAAATCTTTTTCCCTTGGCAAAGCAATATATATTAATCTTTCTAAGAATTCATACATTTTATTTCTACGCAAAGTCACTTTACAACCTACAGTTGCACCTTTTCTAATTTTGAAACCAGAAATAGATTTTTTTGCAAAGGTTAACACAGGCTTTTGCCCAGCAATCAAATGTAGATTATCAAATGGCTCATTTATCGCTTTATTGTCCGTAGCAGCATCTCCAACGCCCATATTGATACACACCTTGACAAGTTTAGGCACTTGCATTACATTGCTGTAATTAAACTTATCCTTTAAGGATTTTACTATATTATCTTTATACAATTGTTTAAACATATCAACCTAATCTATCACTTCTCCAGAAACTTTTGCAAAACGCACTTTTCTACCATCTATAATCTTAAATCCTACTTTAGTTGGAGTTTTACACTTAGGATCCAATATTGCAACATTGGATACATCAATAGCTAACTCTTTATTCAATATACCACCACCACTACCAGCTCTTGGTTTAGTATGTCTCTTACACACATTTACGCCAGAAACAACTACTTTCTTTTTAGCATCACGTATTATAACTTTGATTACCTTACCAATTTTTCTCTTATCTTTACCAGTTAAAACTATAATATCATCACCACTTTTTATTTTAGCACTCATTATAAAACCTCATCAGCTAATGACATTATTTTCATAAAAGAACCAGATAACAACTTTTTTACTGGACCAAACACCCGAGTGCCAAGTGGTTCACCTTGATCATTAATTAAAACCACAGCATTGCTAGAAAAACGAATTACAGAACCATCAGATTTCTTAACACTATTTTTTACTCTAACAACAACTGCTTTATATACTTTTCCTTTTTCAACTTTACCTTTTGGGTTAATAGACTTAGTAGATATAATAATCGTATCACCTACAGATGCAGATTTCCTACCACCTAACAAGCCAATACAAAGCACTGCACGCGCACCAGAATTATCAGCTACTTCTAACAATGTATTTTTTTGAATCATATAAATACCTATTCCTTTTTAGCTATTGATAACAACCCATTTTTTAGTAACAGAAATAGGCTTATGTTCCTGTATTAAAACCCTATCTCCCTTTTTGCAACTATTATTCTCATCATGTGCTGTATACTTCTTGTATTTTTTAATAACTTTTTTATACAGCCTATCCTTATACACTTGTAACACCGAAACCTTTACAGTCTTATCAGACTCAGCATTAGTTACGACACCACAAAAAACCTTCTTAGGCATTTTTTCCCTCTCTCTTTCTTCTATTTAATACAGTTAGACTACGAGCTATGCTCTTTCTTATTAAGCTAAAACGCGAAAAATTGTTGCACTGGCCCAGCTTTTTTTGAAAAGCCAAATTAACAAATTCTTTCCTCAAATTCACAAGAAGTTCATGTAATCCTTGTGAAGATTCTGATTCAAATTTAACTATATCCATTGCAACTCCATTCAATTATGATTAGATATAAATTTACACTTCATAGGAAGCTTAGCAGTCGCTTTTTCAAGCGCCAATCTTGCTAAATGCATGGGAACATCACTACTAATTTCAAACAAAACCCTACCGGGCTTAGCTTTAAATACCCAAAATTCAACACTACCTTTCCCTTTACCCATACGTACATCTGCTGGCTTTTTACTAACCGGGGTATCAGGAAAAATTCTTATCCACACTTTACCAGAGCGTTTTAACGTTCTAGATATTACGCGCCTTGCAGTTTCAATATGCTTAGACTGAACCTTACCTACTTCCATAGCTTTTAATCCATAATCTCCAAAAGACAGCGTGCTACCACCCTTAGCATTACCCTTGATTCTCCCCTTAAATACCTTTTTATATTTACTCTTTTTGGGAACAAACATTTCAATATACCTTAACTACCAACATAAACCCAAACTTTAACTCCTATAATACCACATATAGTCTTCGCTTCACAAAAAGCATAATCTATATTAGCACGCAAAGTGTGTAAAGGCAAACGACCTTCTTTGTACCATTCAGTACGAGCTATTTCAGCTCCGCCAAGACGCCCAGAACAACTTACTTTAATACCCTCAGCACCCATCTTCAAACAATTTTGAATAGCTTTTTTCATCGCTCTTCTACATGAAATCCTTTTTTCTAGCTGATGTGTAATACTCCTTGATATTAAAACTGCATCTATTTCAGACTTTTTAACTCCTACTACATTCACTTCAACACTACTTTCTACTTTTTTAGCTATTTTTTGCTTTATCTTCTCAACATCCAAACCTTTCTTACCTATTATAACCCCAGGTTTAGAAGAATGTATTATTACAGACACTAAAGTAACTGTACGCTCTACAGTTACTTTAGAAATACCAGCATGCTTAAAGGATTCATTTATATAACTGCGAATAAATAGATCTTGATGCAATTTCTGTTTATAATCGTCCGTAGCACACCAAACAGAATCCCAGGTATTACTATTTATTTGCAATCTAAATACTTTAGGATTAACCTTCTGTCCCATATTTTTACACTTTCCTTATTAATTTTCCATTTCTATAAATCATACAATTTCTTTCAATTTTATAGTTATATTACTATAAAATTTGCTCATTCTATTAGCCCTACCCATAGCTTTTGGATATACTCTACGCAAAGTAAGTGACTTACCTATTAAAATTTCCTTTATATATAAATTATCAACGTTCAATCCATAATTATTTTGAGCATTAGCAATTGCAGAATTCAACACCTTCATTATAAAACCGGCAGCCTTTTTTTCACAAAATCTTAATTGTACATTAGCAAAAGAAACTTTTTTATTACGCACTAAATCAGCAACCAAATTTAATTTGCGAGGAGTTGATCTTAAAACCTTAGAACCAGCCTCAACTATTATATCCCTATTTTTCATATCAATTGCCTACCTTCTTGTTGCCTTTTTATCACCACCATGCCCAGTAAATTTACGAGTAGGTGAAAATTCACCGAATTTATGACCTATCATATTCTGATTATCAACACTAACAGGAATGTAATCTTTACCATTATAAACAGCAAATTTTAAACCCAAACAATTAGGAAGAATTACAGAAGCCCTGGAATGAATTTTTATCACCTTATTAATAGAACCCTCTTTTAAAGCTCTCTGAACTAATCTTAGTACAGATGGGTGTAAAAAAGGTGGTTTCCATACAGATCTACTCATAAATTAACCTTTCAATTTTTTTATATACTTATCACTAGATTTATTTTTTTTCCTAGTTTTGTTTCCTTTTGTTGCAACACCCCAAGGAGTAACAGGATGACGACCGCCAGAAGTTTTTCCCTCTCCACCTCCATGAGGATGGTCAACCGGATTCATTGCAACTCCACGTACAGCAGGTCTAATCCCAAGCCACCTACTTCTCCCAGCTTTACCCAACTTTCTATTCTTATGGTCAGGGTTAGATACTACACCAATAGTAGCCTTGCAAGAAGATAAAATCAACCTAATTTGACCAGACCTGAGTCGTAATAAAACATATTGGCCATCACGACCAACGATTTGCGCATAACAACCAGCAGCCCTAGCAATCGCAGCACCATTACCTGGCTTCAGCTCAACATTATGAACGAAAGAACCAACAGGTATATGCTTGAGTAGTAAACAATTCCCTGGCAAAATATCAGCATCATCTCCAGCTGTCACAACATCACCAGGCTTCATACCTTGAGGAGCTAATATATAAGATTTAATATCATCTTCCTTATATGATATTAATGCTAAAAACCCACTTCTATTTGGATCATACTCTATTTTCTCAACTATACCTTGATCACTTCTGTTACGTTTAAAATCTATAACTCTATACTTCTTCTTGTGACCACCACCCCTGTGACGAGTTGTAATTCTACCATGATTATTTCTTCCACCACTGGATTTCTTACCAAATACAAGAGACTTCTCCGGCTTATCTTTTGATAAACCAATTTTACTTATTAATATAGTCCCACGAGAAGACGGAGTAACAGGATTAAAAAATTTCATACCCATATTAAACGCTCATTATATCTAATTTTTGACCATCTATCAAAGAAAAATAAACCTTTTTTCTCTGTTTTTTACAACCAACCACACCCCTGAAACGTCTATATTTAGGTTTAACTCTAATAACATTTATAGAAGAAATTCTGACATTAAATAAAGACTCTATTGCCGATTTTATTTGACGCTTATTTACATTTACAAAAACATACAAAGAGTATTTATTAAACTTCTCTCTTAAAAGAGAAGCCTTTTCTGTGATTACAGGAGATTTTATTATATTATTATATTTAATCATAACAATCTACCTTCAAGATGCTTTAAAGTGTCTTTTGTTAACATCACGCATTCATGATTCAATATATCAAAAACATTTAACCCAATAGGTTTGATTAAATCTACATAATGCAAATTTTTAGCAGCACGTAACAAATCATCTCCATAATCACCAACTATTAAAAAAGAAGAAAATTTAAAATTTTTAATATATTCACACATTTTAGATGTTTTCTTCACATCAACATTTAAACTATCAAGAACAATAACTTGATTATTTAAATATTTTAGAGATAAAGCAATTTTCAAACCAAATTTACGTACTTTTTTATTAAGAGAATAAGCATGACTCCTCACAACAGGACCAAAAATAATTCCACCACCTCTAAACTGAGGAGATCGCAAGCTCCCCTGTCTCGCCCTACCGGTACGTTTTTGACCATACGGCTTAGCTGTTGTACCAGAAACATCACTGATACCCTTTGTTTTATGAGCACCAACTCTTCTCTTTGCTAATTGCCATCTCACTATATCATGCAAAATACTCAATTTTTGCTTGGCAGAAAATATCAAGGGATTAAGCTCAACACTACCTACATTATTATTAGATAGATCAACTAATTCACATTCCATAACTAACTCACCAAATTATTAGCATCATCACTCATATTCAACAGCAGACCTGCTGGAAAAGGAACATCTTTATGTAAAGGCTTTTTAACCGCATCTCTCACAAAAACATAAGAGTTTTTAAACCCAGGAACATTATTACCCTTTACAGCAATTATGCTATTTTCATAATCAATGGATAATATTTTCATATTCTGTACAGTTACTCTGCTATTACCTAAATGACCAGCCATTTTCTTCCCCTTGAATACTCTACCAGGATCTTGACATTGACCAGTAGAACCTTGTGATCTATGAGCAATAGAAACGCCATGAGATGCCCTAAGCCCACTGAAGTTATGCCGCTTCATCACACCAGCAAACCCTTTACCTAAAGAATAACCCGTAATGTCAAGATATTGACCAACTACAAAATGATTAACCCCCACCTTTTTACCACATTCTATTCCGAATAGATCAGTTAATCTACTTTCGTATAATTTACATTTACTATTTATACCCTTTTTCTTTAAATATTCCAACTGAGGTTTTGCTATTTTTTTTAAATCTCCTGTGCCTAAAATGACTGAATTGTAGCCACATTTATCTTGTCCTTTTATATCGATAATATAAGTTTCGCTGAGATGCAATAAGGTTACAGCCATGCGACTATTATCAAAATACATAGCAGTATGGCCAACATTCGTCATTAACAAACCAATCCTCCTAAGCGAATTTATTCTCTTCATTTCCTTTTCCTAAATATTAACTTCCTTAACCTTTAAATCCACTTCTACACCAGCAGAAAAAGATAAATCTGCAAGCATCTTCATCATAGTAGAAGTAGGATTATGTACAATAATTAACCGCTTAGAAATTCTCATTTCAAATTGCTCACGAGATTTTTTATCAACATGAGGAGACCTATTAACAGTAAATTTAGAATCTTTTCTTGGCAACGCAATCGGACCAGATAAATCTGCATTAAACTGCTTTAATTGATCAATAAACTCGCGAATACACTTTTCCAACAAAGAACAATCGAAAGCTTTGATTCTAATATATATATCTTGCTTCATCTTAGTTATTATACTCATTCTAAAATTTCCGAAACAACGCCAGAACCAACAGTTCTACCACCTTCTCTTATCGCAAAACGTAATCCTTTATCCATTGCTATTGGTACTTGCAACTCCACTTCTATACTTACATTGTCCCCTGGCATTACCATCTCCTTTCCATCTAGCAATTTTATGCTCCCAGTTACATCCGTTGTCCTTAAATAAAACTGTGGCTGATAATTTCCAAAAAATGGTGTATGCCTTCCTCCTTCTTCTTTCTTCAATATATACACCTCCGCATTAAATTTCTTATGCGGGGTTATTGTCCCTGGTTTTGCCAATACTTGCCCTCTCTCCACTTCTTCTCTCTTTGTTCCTCTTAGTAGTATTCCTACATTGAGTCCTGCACTTCCCTTATCTAGCAACTTCTTAAACATCTCAACACCAGTACATATCGTCTTTTGCGTCGCTTTCAGACCTATTATCTCTATCTCATCCCCTGCCTTTATCTCCCCCTTCTCTATTCTTCCTGTTACTACCGTCCCTCGGCCCGATATTGAAAATACATCTTCTATTGGCAACAAAAACGGCAAATCTACAGGCCTTGGAGGTACTGCCACATACTCATCTAACTTCTCCATCAATTTATCTATTGATTTCTTTCCATACTCACTACTATCATCCTCTAATGCTTTTAACGCAGACCCAACTATCACAGGCACTTCATCACCTGGAAATCCATACTTACTCAGCAACTCTCTCACTTCCATTTCTACCAAATCTATCATATCAGCATCAGCAACATCAGCTTTATTTATATATACCACGATATATCCAACACCCACCTGTTTTGCCAGCAATATATGCTCTCTCGTTTGTGGCATCGGCCCATCAACCCCTGACACTACCAATATCGCTGCATCCATCTGTGCTGCACCTACTATCATATTCTTTACATAATCAGCATGTCCAGGGCAATCAACGTGTGCATAGTGTCTCTTTTCTGTTTGATATTCAACATGCGCTGTTGCTATTGTTATACCTCTCTTTCTTTCTTCTGGCGCTTTATCTATTTGATCATATGCTACAAAATTACCATAATGCTTTGTTATCGCCGCTGTTAACGTTGTCTTCCCATGATCCACATGTCCTATCGTTCCCACGTTTACATGCGGCTTTCCAAATGCTTCTACTATCGCTGTCATAATCTTAACTCTTCTACCTAAAATACAAATACATCAATAAATAATATGTTGATTTTATATAAATACAACAAAAAAAGAGCGGATAGTGGGAATCGAACCCACGTCACTAGCTTGGAAGGCTAGAGCTCTACCATTGAGCTATACCCGCACAATGGAGGAGGTAGGATTCGAACCTACGTACGCAATGCGGACAGATTTACAGTCTGTTACCTTTAACCACTCGGTCACTCCTCCACAAAAATCTGTTAAGAGAACACTACCTTAACTTAAGTTTTATTATTCCTAATATTAAACATCCAAATCCAAAAGATCAAGTAATAAAAGCTAATCTAACTGAAATCAGTTAGATTTTACTTTTATATAACAAAATATTGTCAATAAAACGCCCAAATAAATAATGTGAATCATGTGTACCTGGCGCTTCTTCTGGATGGTATTGAGTAGAAAAGACTGGGTAATCCTTCATCATTATCCCCTCTACACTATTATCAAATAGAGAAATATGAGTAACTTCAACGTTACTTGGAAGAGAAGCTGAATCAACAACAAAACCATGATTTTGGCTAGTTATCTCAACTTTTTTACTCTCCAGATCATAAACTGGATGATTACTCCCTCGATGACCAATATCCATCTTGACAGTCTTTGCTCCCAAAGTAACTGCAAGTAATTGATGGCCCAGGCATATGCCAAAAACTGGTATTTTAGATTTCACAATAATTTCTATTTCTGAAATTACACTCTCTCCTATCTCTTGTGGATCACCAGGGCCATTTGAAAGCACTATACCATCTGGATTCATGCTTAATATTTTGTGAGCAAAACCTGTATCTGGTTTGACTAATTCAACCGTACAATCAAGTTCTACTAAGCGTGAGATTATACTATTTTTTATACCGAAATCAACAATTACAATCCTATATTTTGCATTAAGAGCGCTTTGAAAGTTATTACTTAAACTGACTTTCTTAGTTATTTCTATTCCATTTACAGATTTGTATTTCTTCAATTCATCTAATATATGTGCCTCACTTGACGGACATATCATTCCATTTTGAGATCCATGTTTTCTCAAATATCTCGTCAAAGCTCTAGTATCAATTCCCGATATCCCAACTACATTATTTTTCTCCAACCAATCATTTAAACTAATATATGAAGAAGAGTGAGACATAGGAGAAAGTTCACGCATAACCACACCACTTGCAAAAACTTTTTCTCCTTCATTATCTTTGTGATTTATTCCAACATTACCAATATGAGGAAAAGTGAACGCTATTATTTGATCAGCAAAAGAAGGATCGGTTATAGTATGCTGATAACCTGTCATACCAGTGGTAAAACAAACTTCACCTATACATTTGCCTCTTTTACCTACCGATTTTCCCAAAAAGCACTTGCCATCTTGTAAAACTAAAGCTGCATCCTGCATTTAATTCTCTCAACTCATTTAAAATATTATATAAGATAAATTACAAGTAAGCAAATACTAAACTTCCCTTTAAGTTTATATAAAATTCAAAATTATAAGTAGCTTTCTTTTTTTATTATTTAGCAAAATTATAGCAAACTTAACTTGTGTGAATAGGCAATAGTCATTACATTCATACTTCACGTTATGTAAATTCACATGGATAGAAAAACTTGTCTCATTACAGGAGCATCATCTGGCATTGGAGAAAGTCTAGCACGGTTGCTCATTAAAGATGGATGGTTTGTGGTTGGCATTGCAAGGCGCACTGAAAAACTGGAAAAATTAAAAGAAGAATTAGGTAGTAATTTTTTACCTATAACATGTGATGTAAGCAAAAGTGAAAATATTAAAAACTCGTCTGATTTTTTAAAAAAGCAAAATATTATACCAAATCTCTTTTTTCTTAATGCAGGATGTGGCGAAATAGAAGATAAGTTTCATACCAACATTCATAGAAAAACATTTGAAACCAATTATTTTGGCGTTATCAACTGGATTGAAGAATGGATTCATCATAATTCCTTGGCAACTTTTGCGGTTATATCTTCTCTTGTTGCTATGCATGCAACACCACATGCTTCTGCATACTGTGCCAGCAAAGCAGCACTAAAAAGTTGTTTTCAATCACTAAAAATCCAACATGCTAACAGTAGCACAAAGTTTATCACCATAATGCCAGGGCCAGTAAAAACAGATATGTTTAAGTCTAATAAACCACTTCCCTTCATATGGGAGCCAGAAAAAGCTGCAGCATATATTTTAAAAAGTATATTTAAAGGAAAGAAAGTTATAGCGTTTCCAATTTTCTGGCGGTTATTTTTTCATATTTTACAAATTCTTCCCACTAAAATGACTGCAAGAATCTTACGATAATCACCAAATCTACCATCTTGTAAAGCTAAAGCTCTTCAAAACTCAATCGCAAGCTTCTCCACACAAAAACATCTTGACTATCGCATGTTTCATATTATATGAATAAACTGTTAATGAAAGTGGAGGGTTGCAATGCCTAATAATACAGATCAGTCTAAAAAAATAAATGAGAAATGGTTATTTATAGGAGGTGCTTCACTGTTTCTTGTAATAATGCTACCATCAATTTTTCTCTTAGCAAAAATAGCTATGATGTTTGTTATAATCTCAACTACAGCAATAGCAATAAAAATTGCCTCAAAAGCAATATCAAACGTTTTAGAGGATAAAGAGAATCAATCAACACAAAATAAAATTATAAACCTAGCTATTGGAGCAGTGTCCATACTTGCAGGTGGGATATCATTACTTATTACAGCAAAAGTTGGTTTCATCGCAATATGTTCAACTATAGCTATTTTAGCTCTGTATGAATATATTAAAGATGAAAAAATAGGTAAGGATATAAATGATAAATTCGATGAAATAGCTAATAATACAACTGAGTTTTGCGTCAACAGCATTGAAAAACTTATTCCATCACAAAGTTGTGAAGTGTAATCTTTTGTTTATAAATTTTTAGATGCATGGCTAACGTATAAACACTGAAATCAGCACTTCCTTTCTTGTTATCCTAGTAATGGCTTCCATCATCAAAAATGTTGTATTACTTTTATACTCGCAAATCTAACTGGATTCCAATGCTGGAATGACATTACCTTGAATGGAAATCGGTGCGTGATGTACATCTGTATATAGATTAAATATGTCATTCAGTTTGTTATCATTCTAGTACTGCCATTCTATAGGTAACAGCTGTACCTGGAGCTCCTCTCTTGTCATTCCAGCACTGGAATCCAGAAAACTTAATTTCAAACCAGTACTTTCCCTCTTTTCATCCCAATTTCCAAAATGTTACTCCAGTACTGAAATCCAGCTTTTTTATAACTATCGAAAACACTGTATTACTTTACAAATTTAACTAGATATAATTACTGGCATGGCACGTTCGTAAAATTACGATAAAAAATTACTTGACAAACTCTAATAGTTTTGTTACCATGCACAGTGAAGGTGTTCTAGAGCTCGGAATCTATCTTCGTCTGCAGACTTTTCAATTCAATTAATCTATAATCTTCAGTTAAAATATATTTTAGCTATACTTCGGTCGTAGCTGTATACATTTTTCTCAATCTTTTTTATTAGTGGAGGACTATCATGTTTAAAACACTGAATTACGCATATCATTGACCTACATGTCTTTAAAGGACAGATGGTACCTATGTCCTTTTTATATAAATTATTGTGTTTTTATGTCTTTTTTAGCAATGTCATTTATTGTTTTACGCCCCAGTCTTTTTCAAATATTGCGAGCCCTTGATCAGTAAGTGGATGATTAATTAACTGTCTAAGTATTTTTGCTGGCACAGTAATTGAATGAGCACCGAGCCGTGCAGCTTCTATTACATGTGCTGGACTTCTTACTGATGCAACAAGAACTTTTGTCTTAAAATTATAATTAGAATATATAGTGCATATATCTTCTATTAGCGATAAGCCATCATAGCTTATATCATCAAGGCGACCAACAAAGGGAGAAATAAAACAAGCACCGGCCTTAGCGGCAAACAGTGCTTGTCCAGGAGAAAAACATAATGTGATATTAGCAGGTATTTTATGTTCTGTCCACAACTTTTTACAAGAAATTAATCCTTCATGTGTAAGGGGTAACTTTACTACGATATTACTAGCGATTTTCGCTAACTTAAGGCCTTCCTTAACCATATCTTCATGGCTATCTGCAACAACTTCAACACTAACAGGTCCTTTTATAATAGAACATATTTCGCTTACTAAATCTTCGTACTTATCTTTATGTCCAGATTTTGCTATTAAAGAAGGATTAGTTGTTATACCATCAATGAACTCTTTTAGCTCCTTAATTTCATTCAAATCAACACTATCAAGAAAAATTTCCATATTATTGTCCTATTAAAAACCTATTTTTACAAAATATTGTCATCTTTGAAAAGTATTAAATAAAATCGGATTTTTAACTCAACTCAATTTTCAGTCCGTTAGGAAAGAAAATATTGCACTGAGACACAGTATAGCGCTTTCCTTAATTGGTTGCATTTTATTAACAAAATTAGCATAACCAATTTCTGAAGTTTACTAGCTTTACGTTCAATAGAAATTCTTGCATAGCCTAAAACTTAGTGCTACTATTAGTATAGTAACACAAATAGGTAGTGAGGAACAATAAACAAGATGACTAAGTTCGAGTTTAACGCTCGCAATTAAATTCAACTAAAAAGGTTAATATAAAAGGAGTTAATCACTCCTAAAGTAAATATATTATCAGAACAATAGTAATAAGGGGTATACTATGTCAACAAATTTCCCGACATTGAAAAACATATTAGCAGAGCTGAAAAGAAAAAATAGCATTACTGTTTTAGAAGAACATTGTCAGGAAAAATGGGAGGTTTATGACTTGCTCATGGATTTAACAAATGATGAAAATTTTAAGCAAGCATATATAGATCTATCTTTCAACAAGAGCTTTAAAAAAAACTTTATAGAATTAGCAAATCAGGCAAAAAAAGCTGTAAGTAAGTATTTTAGAGACAAAGACATAGACCTTCGAGCTTTTTATGTAGAAACTAACAATTCTGATAAAGTGTTAAACATTAATCTTATTAATTACAATAGAAGTGAGCCAATAAGAATTAGTGATATCTTACAGCAAGAAAGGGATATTAGCACATTGAATATCTATTGCGATAAAAAGCATGACATATACGCTTACCGAAAAGGTAAGGAAAGACATTATGAATTTAAAGAGGGTGCATATTATGAAATGACAAGCACTTGGCCTGTGCAGGACAAGGATGGGAAAACTTTTACCTGTACTATGGTTATGAATGTAAGTAATTCTGGTATAACTAAAGTACTACAGTTTAATGGTAAAGATTTTGAATCGCCACCTGAGGAGTTTTTGGAATTAATAAGACAAAATGAAGAATTATATATTCAAGGTCTCTCTCTACATGACGCTGTAAAAGCATTATTGAAAAAGAACAAAAATGCTAACATTGCACCGGCTGTTAGTAATCTGCAAAATAACGAACATATCGTAATCAATCAAGACGAAAAGATGAAAGATCTTGAAAATGATGCTAAAAGCAATCCTATTCTTTCTTTCACTAGCAACAATGTATCAGAGGTTAATCCACAGCAGATTGCAACTCAGGCAATTGCAACTCAAACAGAAGTTAATTCACAACAACTAGATCAAAAGCTTACAAAAGCTGAGCAAGAAATTAGAGAATTAAATGAACTGAGGAACAATTTACATCATAGGCTCGAAGAGGCCAAGCAAGAATTTGAAAAGCATAATAGTGATTTACAGAATGAACTTGGAGAAGAAAAGCAAAAAAATGCAAAATTGCAAGCTGAACTGACACAAAAAAATGAAAAGCTAGCAAATATGTCAACAGAGCTGCAAGAAAGAGCGCAAGAACTTGAAGGTGCATATGAAGAAAAGAAAGACCTGAAGAAAAAGCTGGAAGTTGCTAATGCAGAAAAAGAAGAGTTGACAAGTGAGGTAAGAAAATTGCAAGAGGAATTAGACCAGCTGTTAAGTAATTGCATAATAAAGCAAAAAAAATCAGAACAGGAACTCATGGAGGCTAAACAAGAAATTGAAGAATTAGAGAAGTGCAATAGTGATTTACAGAATAAACTTGAAGAAGAAAAGCAAAAAAACGTAAAATTGCAAATTGGACTAACACAAAAAGATGAGAAGCTAGAAAATATATCAACAGAGCTGCAAGAGAAAATACAAGAACTTGAAAGTGCACATGAAGGAAAGAAAGATCTAGAGAAAAAGTTAACAATTGCTAATGCAAAAAATGAAAAACTGGAAGATAAATTGAAACAGTTTAAAAAAGCGGAAGAGGAAGCAGAAGATATATTAAATGAAAATTGGAAAGATATACAGAATTTAAAATTTACAATTCTACGCTTAGATGATAAGTACAACACAAATCTGGAATCTTATAAACAAGAGGTAGATCAGCTAAAGCAGGAATATGAAGAGTTAAAGAACAAGGTAGAGCTTAAAGATGAGCAAATTAAGAAGTATAAGCAACAGTTGTCGCAGAAGAGAGAAGAAACAAAAGAGAATCAATTACTGACAAAGATTAAAGAATTGGAAGAATGTAATGAGCACTTGACAGAAATAATTGGAAATAAAGCTCTGGAAATTGAAAGAATAACTGGAGAAAGAAAAGAGCTAAACGGTACAGTGCAATACTTAAATAGCCAAGTAGAACTGTTAAGTCCAGTAATTGATCAAGTACTTGTTAATAAAAAGGAAGTTTTTGATAATAATTCAAAAATGTTTTACCAGCTTACAGAGAAAATTGATGATTCAGAAAAAAAATCTAGGTCTTTAAGCCTTGATAGCGCATTTCATAGCGATCACTGTAATTCACTTCTAGACTTAATCAGCAGTCCCTCAAAGGTGTGTAGCCAAAGTCAGCGTGGAAATGTTTAAAGATGCACATGAGACCAGCGGCTTCTTTATTCAAGTAGCCCCTCTTGTCATCCGAGTAGTGTAACACATAGCTGTACGAACATTGCAATACGGCACATAATAAACAATGTCATGCCAGTGCGTGACACTGGGATCTAGTTTTTGGACATTGTTTTTGACATATGTCCTTAAGAACTATTGTTTACTGCATAATTTGCAAATACTTTTTATATCTGGATCCCAGTGTCACGCACTGGGATGACAAGAAGGAAGATACTGGAATGACATCTTCCCTGAACCATAATGTTCGTACAGTTGTGTGTCAGCTACTTGAAGTGGGAATGACAAGAGTAAACTCATTTCTTGAACACAAAAAGAGCCCCTAAAGAGATTTGACATCAAGATAACTTAAATATATACCAACTCTCTTATTTTTTAATGATTCCTCATCATGAGTCAAATGATCAAAAACCTGAATTTGATTCGTTATAATGCTACAATTATTATTTGCAACCTCTAATATACCATTATCAATTACAACTTTTTCCTTTGTCTGGTTACTCATTTGAACAGTAATTATACCAGGCAATAAATAAATTAAGTAAGGAGAATGGTAAGCTAAAATCACTAGCTCTCCTTCAAGCCCATTCACTGAAAGCGAAACCACTTCATCGAATGAAATTCGATTATCAGGAGAAAAAAATTGCACCTTAAAAGTGTTCATAATCTTTAATGTCCGGCTCCAACTTCAGCTTTTATTGATTCAGCCTTTTCTATTGCTTCACTTATACTTCCCACCATATAAAAAGCAGCTTCTGGCAGGTGATCATATTTACCTTCAATAATTCCTTTAAAACTAGAAATAGTATCAGAAAGTGAAACAAATTTGCCAGACATGCCAGTAAATACCTCCGCAACATGAAAAGGTTGAGAAAGAAACTTCTGAATTTTACGAGCTCTATCAACAATAATTTTATCTTCATCAGATAGTTCATCCATACCAAGTATTGCGATAATATCTTGCAGCGACTTATAAGTTTGCAATATACGTTTCACTTCAGAAGCCACATTATAATGCTCTTCACCAATGATTTCAGCAGATAAAGACTGAGAAGTTGAGTCAAGTGGATCAACAGCAGGATATATACCCATTTCAGCTATCTGCCTTGACAACACTGTGGTTGCATCAAGATGAGAGAATGTCGTTGCTGGAGCTGGATCGGTCAAATCGTCTGCAGGAACATATATAGCCTGTACAGAAGTAATAGAACCAGCAGTAGTTGAGGCTATTCTCTCTTGCATAGCGCCCATATCAGTCGCAAGAGTTGGCTGATAACCAACAGCCGACGGTATTCTTCCAAGCAAAGCAGAAATTTCAGAGCCAGCTTGAGTAAAACGGAAGATATTATCTACAAAAAATAGAACATCTTGATTTTCATGATCACGAAAATACTCCGCCATAGTTAGTGCTGTTAAAGCAACCCTAGCCCTTGCTCCAGGAGGTTCATTCATTTGACCATAAACCAAAACGGCTTGAGATTTTTCGTGCTCATTTATATCTATTACATTCGAAGTAATCATCTCGTTATAAAGATCATTACCTTCACGCGTTCTCTCTCCTACTCCAGCAAACACAGAAAATCCTTTATGAGCTTTTGCTATGTTGTTAATCAGCTCCATTATCAGAACTGTTTTACCAACACCAGCTCCACCAAATAAGCCAATTTTTCCTCCTTTAAGATAAGGAGCAAGAAGATCTATAACCTTTATTCCTGTAACTAAAACCTCTTCCTGTATCTTCTGCTCGGTAAAACTTGGAGGTGATCTATGTATAGGTTCTAAATTATACTTTCCTTTTAAAGGACCACACTCATCTATAAGCTCTCCTACAACATTAAAAATCCTTCCTAAAGTTGAGCGCCCAACCGGAACTGATATTGGTGCACCTGTATCAACAAACTCATCACCTCTTGACATACCATCTGTGCTATCCATAGCAATGCAACGAACTATATTGTCACCTATATGTTGTGAAACCTCTAAAACTAGCTCCTTGCCCTTACATTTTAGTTTGCTTTTCAAAGCATTAAATATCTTAGGTAACTCGCCTTCAAATTTTAGATCAACAACTGCTTGAGTTATCTTAACCGTTCTACCTATATTCATCTCTTTCATCACCTAACACTATAATTCTATAAAAGAACTTCTAAAAAATAAATCTTATATTATTAACAGAAATTTTGCAATATTAAAACACTTACTAGTTACGTTTCATTATAAATAGTGCAAATGCATTCAATAGCCAAGTAATAACAAACAGCACCAAACTAAGCGCATAAGCAGCAAGAGTTTGCACACTATTGAAATCCTGATCTCCGGTAAGTAATGTAGCAATTTGTACAGTGATAGTAGTAACTGAATTGAGAGGATTAAAGGTCAAATTTGCATTGATTCCCACAGCCATTAGTACAATCATTGTTTCACCTATCACCCTTGAAATTGATAATAAAACTGCACTTAAAATTGTAGGCATTGCATAAGGTATTGTTATATGCCATATAGTTTCCGCTGGTGTTGCGCCAAGCGCCATAAAACCATAACGTAAACTTTTTGGAACAGATCTTATAGCATCTTCAAGCAAAGAAATAATAAAAGGAAGAATCATTATTCCAGTCGATAAACCAGCAATCAAAGCACTTTCTGAGTGTATACTTAGATTAAAAAAATTCGCTACCTGCTTTATAAAAAAAGACAAAAATACAACTGAGAAGTATCCATATACAACAGTAGGAATAGCAGACAAAACCTGTAAGGCTGTATTAATAACATAACGCACTTTTTCACTCGCATACTCACTAATATATATTGCAGAAAATAAACCAAGCGGCACCGCAACTAACATTGCTACAATAGTTATAAGTAATGTCCCCACTAAAAGTGGCGCTATACCAAAACACCCCACCTCTCCTTCACCAATAATAGCTACATTATGCTTCCATTTTAAGCAAAATAAGAATTCTGAAATAGCTACTTTATTAAAAAAAGAAATGGACTGAACAAAAATAGATAGCATTATAAATAAAGTGATAAAAAGTGATATTGCTAAAGCCATAAATAACAAAAATTTTACCATCTTATTTCTTTTACCTTTAAAGATAAAAATCAGCATAAAAAAAAGTAACGCTATAGAAATAGAAGTTATAAAATAACCATCATAGAATGCTAACAAACAAGGTAGCATCCACATACAACTCAAATATATATAAGACTTAACTTTACTTACTGCTTGAAACTTACTCAAACAAAATAAAAGGATTAGTAAAACAGGTACGCCTATAATTAAATTCATTTTTCCATATATCAAATTTTATTCAACAAGAATGCCATAGAAGTTGACCATTATTTGACAATAGAGAAAAATAATTTAAAATAAATAGTTATATTAATATAAAAACAATGAAAAGAACATTTCAACCAAAAAATTTAAAAAAAAAGCACAAACATGGATTTCGTTCACGTATGTCAACAAAAGCTGGAAGAAAAATTCTTAATAAGCGTCGCTCATTAGGGTGTAATAAATTATGCGCATAGTAAGCATAAAAAAAAAGAGTTTTCCTTTGCTTTTAAAAACAGATTAGCACCTGACAGTCTTTTTTATCGAGGGGTATATATATCACTATATGCTATAAAAGAAAGAGAACCTGAAAAGTATATTCATGTTATTAGAGTAGGTCTGGCTATCAGTAAAAAAGTCGGAAAAGCAGCAAAAAGAAATAAAATAAAAAGGCAATTACGAATGCTAGCTAAAGTTAGCATTTCTAATATAAGTAATGTAGGATACTATTACATAATACTAACCCATAAAAACATTATGCAAGCAGGCTATAAAAATTTACAAAAAGACCTCAATATTTGCTTAAAGAAAGATAAAATAAGAAGAAATTTTCACTAAAGTATTTACAGATATATTTTTTATGATAAGATAAGTAAACTTTTTAAAATAAATTAATAGATGTGGGTGCTTGATGGTAGAGAGTATAAGAAAAGAAGATAAAAAGCTCGATACAAATAATGCTGAAGAGAGTTTTTATGAATATAGAAAGTCTAGCTATCGTACACAATGGGGAATGGCATTTGAACAAAGCCAATACTTAGAACAAAATAAGGATAATCCTAGAGGGAAGTTGCTAAATTTAAATATAGAAGCAACTTATTACAATAAGAGAATAGTTTGATAAAAGTAAAAGTACCCGTTCAAGGGAGTGGTTCAAGAAACGATAGGCAGGGGATTGTATAGTTCTCTTTGTTTCCATGTTAAGTATAATGAAATTATCCTTTCAAATTCCTAGCTCTGATTACGTAAAATATGAGCTTTTACAGTAAATGATATAATGCCTAATTTGCTGTTCAGCGCGATAGTGGAATACTTTCTGGTTTACTTAAAAAATTTCACATCATTCTTTCAGATTTTAAAATATTTTTCGCAACTTGAAAAGCTCCAGTTGCTTCAGATAGGTAGCTTCAAGTAATACCTTATACGTTTTGCAACTTTCTTACACTTCTGTTTCATTTTTTAATAAAGCTTTTTTTAGCATAAATAATTCAGTGGATGCGTTTTTTAAGTAACAGCCCAGAATTTTAACTTCAATAGTCCAGCTATGTTTCAAAGTACCTGTCAGCGACTATTACGATTGCAACATACACTGTCTTTTAAATCTTCTTTCCCTTTAAAACTTGCAGTATTGCTTCAGCACTAACCAAGTTTACCTTTATTATAACACGTTGATGCGCAAAACCTCACTTTTCTTATTCGATTTGCTCATACACCTTTTTGCATTTTGAGGGAATTCTATATTCACTATTTGATACGCTTTCAATTCACATTAAAAACATCACTTATAATTTTCACGTTTTGAATTTTTATAAAATCCACTGAGTGCTACAATTATCACCTAACTATTGGACCAAATGTATCTGCTTTTTGGTAGTTTGCTACTTCTTCTTTCTCCTCATCTCCAACAACTTAATTAATATTCAATTATATAAAGTTTGATTTTCGGAAGATCAATTGTTTGATGATTTGTTAAATGTTGCTATCTCTCCTCCTCATTTGCAAATAGGTGACAAATTCTACTTTTAAATTTTCTACTTTTATTTTAAAGTTTTCGCAAAATTCTAAAAGATCAGTTATATTACCTCACAGCTACTCTATGTTTACCTTGTTTCATCGCTCTACTGAACAGATATAAATAAAAAGAAATTTTTATAAACTTGGCAACGACCTACTTTCCCTTTTTAAGTATCATCGGCGCTAAAAAGTTTCACTTCCGAGTTCGAAATGAGATCGGGTGGTTCATTTTTGCTATAGTCACCAAGTCAATAAAAATTTCTGACTTAACAAATTTCAATTTAATATTTAACACTGCATATACACATATAGAAAGGAAATAAATCAATCAGGCTATTAGTACTAGTTAGCTTCACATGTTACCATGCTTCCACACCTAGCCTATCAACGTGGTAGTCTTCCACGGCCTTAATTGGGAAATCTTTTTGAAGAGGGTTTCTTGCTTATATGCTTTCAGCAATTATCCCATCTATACATAGCTACCCAGCGATGCTATTGGCATAACAGCTGGTACACCAGAGGTATATCCATCTCGGTCCTCTCGTACTAGAGTCAGATCTTCTCAAATTTCCTTCACCCACGGCAGATAGAAACCGAACTGTCTCACGACGTTCTAAACCCAACTCACGTAACACTTTAATCGGCGAACAGCCGAACCCTTGGGACCTTCTCCAGCCCCAGGATGTGATGAGTCGACATCGAGGTGCCAAACGGTGTCGTCGATATGAACTCTCGAACACCATCAGCCTGTTATCCCCGGCGTACCTTTTATCCGTTGAGCGATGACCCTTCCATACAGAATCACCGGATCACTATGACCGACTTTCGTCTCTGCTTGGCTTGTCAGCCTCGCAGTCAGGCAAGCTTATGCCATTGTACTATCAAGCTGATTTCCGACCAGCTCTAGCTTACCTTCGCACGCCTCCGTTACTTTTTAGGAGGCGACCGCCCCAGTCAAACTACCCACCATACAATGTCCTAGTTCCAGATAATGAAACATAGTTAGATATCAAAAGTGTAAAGGGTGGTATCTCAAGGTTGACTCCATTATAGCTAGCGCCATAACTTCAAAGTCTCCCACCTATCCTGCACATCACACTTTTAATAGCAATGTAAAGCTATAGTAAAGGTGCACGGGGTCTCTTCGTCTAACCGCGGGTACCCCGCATCTGCACGGGGAATTCAATTTCGCTGAAGTGATGTTGGAGACAGTGGAGAAATCGTTACGCCATTCGTGCGGGTCGGAACTTACCCGACAAGGAATTTCGCTACCTTAGGACCGTCAGTGTTACGGCCGCCGTTTACTGGGGCTTCAATTCAGAGCTTGCACCCCTCCTATTAACCTTCCAGCACCGGGCAGGCGTCAGACCCTATACTTCCACTTACGTGTTTGCAGAGTCCTGTGTTTTTAGTAAACAGTCGCTACTCCCTATTTTGTGCCACCTACTCATAGTTGCCTAAAAGCAGGTTACCCTTCTTCCGAAGTTACAGGTATAATTTGCCGAGTTCCTTCAACATCATTCTTTCAACACCTTAGTATACTCTACTCATCCACCAGTGTCGGTTTACGGTACGGCCTCATAAATATAAGTGCTATTTCCTGGAGCTTCTTTTAAGCATAGATCAATCCAATAAGACCTATACAAATACAAAACCCGTCACACTTAAGAGGTTTAGGAATATTAACCTAATTGCCATCGACTACTCCTTTACGGACTCGCCTTAGGAACCGACTAACCCTACGCAGATTAACTTAACGTAGGAACCCTTAGATTTTTGGTGAGAGTGTTTTTCACACTCTTTTACGCTACTTATGTCAGCATTCTCACTTCCGATATCTCCAGCAGTTTTCACAAACCGCCTTCACAGACTTACGGAACGCTCCGCTACCGCGCCTATTAATCGAAATTAATAAGCACCCACATCTTCGGTATACAGCTTTAGCCCCGGTACATTTTCGGTGCAGAAAAACTTATTTAGACAAGTGAGCTGTTACGCTTTCTTTAAAGGATGGCTGCTTCCAAGCCAACCTCCTAGCTGTAATGGTTTTTCCACTTCCTTCCCCACTTAGCTGTAATTTTGGGACCTTAGATAGTGATCTGGGCTGTTTCCCTTTCCACCACGGACTTAGCACCCGTAGTGTGTCTGCTGTATAATTAATTGTTGGTATTCGGAGTTTGGTTAGATTTGGTAAGATGATGAATCCCCCTAGTCTATCCAGTGCTCTACCCCCAACAACATACATACAACGCTCTACCTAAATAGATTTCGCGGAGAACCAGCTATTTCCAAGTTTGATTGGCCTTTCACCCCTAATCACAACTCATCCAATAATGTTGCAACATTAACTGGTTCGATCCTTCAGTATGTTTTACCATACCTTCAATCTGGTCATGACTAGATCACTTGGTTTCGGGCCTAATCCATAAAACTAAACGCCCTATTCAGACTTGCTTTCGCTACGCCTACACCTACCGGCTTAAGCTTGCTTCATAGATTAACTCGCTGACCCATTATGCAAAAGGTACGCTGTCACTCTAAATATCAATAAATTGATATAGAGCTCCAACTGTTTGTAAGCACTTGATTTCAGATTCTATTTCACTCCCCTCCCGGGGTTCTTTTCACCTTTCCCTCACGGTACTTGTTCACTATCGGTCGTTAAGGAGTATTTAGGCTTGGAGGATGGTCCCCCCATATTCAAACAGGATTTCACGTGCCCCGCTCTACTCAAGGATTTAAAAACTTTCTATTTATACAGGACTATCACCTCCTATGGTTACCATTTCCAGAGTATTCTAATTCTTATTTTTAAATCACTAGCCTTTTCCGCTTTCGCTCGTCACTACTAACAGAATCTCGGTTGATTTCTTTTCCTTTGGCTACTTAGATATTTCAGTTCACCAAGTTTGCTTTATATACTTAGTATATAATAACTAGCTAAGCTAGTTGGGTTTCCCCATTCGGAAATCTGCGGATCAAAATTTGTTGACAATTTCCCACAGCTTATCGCAGCCTGCCACGTCCTTCATCGCCTCTTAACGCCAAGGCATCCATCAAGTGCTCTTAATAATTTATTTATCTGACTATATGTAGAATATGCAGAGTTAAATATTAACTTACAATTGAATTGAGATTAAATAATCTCTACCATAAAACTTTTCAAACATCTAAAAACTAATCTTTTATATGTTACAATCTGATAAATCATATGTCAACGCCTTTTTACACAAAACATTTACCTATTATTATCAACAACAATATACCAGCAATCTTAAACAGTACAATCTGAGAAATATTCGACAAATTGATATGTACAGAAAAATTAATGAAAAAGATATTTTGTAAGATAAAATGTGTTAAAATTAGTTACCTAAAAATGAAAATGAACATTTGGAGTATTTCTAATGTATGAAAAGTAATCTATCTTTTATAAAAAACTTTGCTTTAAATTGTATATCTAAGCTCACTGGCTTATTAAATATTAAAAAAGTAAAAAATTTCATTATGGATAAATACAATACTCTCCATAAAGAAATTGTAGTGTTTCTTGAAAAATCTAAAAACCTGTTAAATACCAACATTGAAATCGGGTTATATCACTTCTATAAAGGTAATATATCAGATGCAAAGTTAAGATTTTGGTTAATTAGCATATTCTACCCCAATTTACCTCTAGTCTGTTATAATATTGGAAGATGTCATTTTGCAGTAGGAAATACTAATAAAGCTTATAATTATTTAACAAAGACACTAAAATTAGATAATAGTCACAAAGAAGCTTCTTACTACTTAAAAAAAATAACAAACACATCAGATATCGTAGAATTGCCTGAAAATCTCATAAAACAATATTTTGATTACACAGGTGAATATTTTGTTGAGCATTGGCTAATTGCCAAACAATACAGAGGGCATGAACTAGTACACATGATAATTACAAAAGTCTTTAACAACTCCACTTCTAAACTGAATATACTCGACCTTGGTTGCGGTACTGGAATATGTGGTCACTTCCTAAAAATAAGTAATATTAGAAGTCGCATAACAGGAGTTGACATCTCAAATAGAATGCTCAATATTGCAAGAGGATGCCTTATAAAAGGTAAACCTGTTTACGATGAGTTAATACATACAGAAATGAAAGAGTTTCTTAAACAAGAGAAGAACCAGCAGTATGATGTAATTATCTTTGCTGAAGTGCTACACTATCTACATGATTTTCTAGCAGAATTGGAACTAGCAAAAGGATTGACAAACAAAAAAGGGGTTATTGTATGTTTAGTAAGAAGAAAGGAAGGTAAAGGTATTGACTTTGTAAACAAAGGAGATTATTTTCGTCATTCAGAAGATTATATTCAGCATGTTGCAAAAGAAACAAATATGCAAATAAGTCAAATGAGTTACTGTAAAATATATGGCAGTCAGGTTGATGGTATCTTATTTGCATTACAACATCCACAAACAAATTCAACAACTTAATCGAGAAATCGCTCAAATAAATTTCTATATTATCATAAAAGGAGCCTTATGAATTACATTACTATTAATTACGCAAAAGATAGTAAATTAACCGATTTTGGAAAAGCAGTTCTATTGGATAGGTATTTAATAGAAAATGAAAGTTATCAAGATCTCTTTATACGTATTGCTAATTACTATTCTGATGATAGAAAACATGCACAACGTCTTTATGATTACATGAGCAACTTGTGGTTCATGCCTTCAACACCAATACTTAGTAACGGCGGTACCAAAAGAGGATTGCCTATTTCCTGCTTTCTTAATGAAACTGAAGATAGCTTGAAGGGAATAGTTGATCTATGGAATGAAAATGTTTGGCTCGCTGCACGTGGTGGTGGAATAGGTAGTTATTGGGGAAATTTACGTTCAATTGGTGAAAGTGTCAAAGGTAGCGGTAAAACATCAGGAATTGTGCCATTTATCGTAGTACAAAACGCTCTGACGCTTGCAATCAGCCAAGGATCCTTAAGAAGAGGAAGCTCAGCAGTTTATCTTCCTGTATGGCATCCAGAAATAGAAGAGTTTCTAGATTTACGTAAGCCAACTGGTGGTGACCCAAATCGCAAAGCATTAAATATACATCATGCTGTAATAGTAACAGATAAGTTTATGCAAGCTGTTGAAGATGATCAAGAATGGGATTTAATAAGCCCTCATAACAATAAAGTTATTTCAACAGTAAAAGCACGGGATATATGGATTAAAATATTAACAGCAAGAATTGAAACTGGAGAACCTTATATTATCTTTCTTAATGCAACAAATAACAATAAACCAGAACCTTACAAAAAGCTCAATTTAGATATCAAAATGTCAAACCTATGCAGTGAAATAACTTTAACTACAGGTTACGATCACCTGAACAAGTCGCGCACTGCTGTATGTTGTTTATCATCCGTAAATCTTGAATACTACGAAGAATGGAAAGATAATGAGCTTTTCATAGAAGATATAATGCGTTTTCTTGATAATGTATTAGAGGATTTCATAAACCAAGCACCAAATGAAATACAGCGAGCAAAATATTCCGCAATAAGAGAGCGTAGTATCGGTCTTGGCGTGATGGGTTTTCATTCATTTTTACAAAGTAAAATGGTTCCTTTTGAATCAGTAACAGCCCAACAATGGAATAAAAAAGTATTTAAGCATTTGCGCGAGCAAGCAGATGTAGTTTCTAAAAAATTAGCAGAAGAAAAAGGGCCATGTCTTGACGCTAAAGAAATCGATCTAATGGAAAGGTTTACACATAAGCTCGCTATTGCTCCAACTGCCTCAATTTCGATTATCGCAGGCAACACTTCTCCTGGAATAGAGCCGTATGCAGCAAACGTATTTATACAGAAGACACTTACAGGTTCATTTGTAGTACGAAATAAATTCTTGCAAAAACTACTAGCAGAAAAAAATCAAGACAATGATGAAACATGGTCCTCAATTTCAACAAATGAGGGTTCTGTTCAGCATTTAGATTTTCTTAGCAAGCATGAAAAACTGACATTTAAAACAGCATACGAACTTGATCAACAATGGATCATAGAACATGCAAGTGATAGAACTCCTTATATTTGTCAATCTCAATCAGTAAATCTGTTCTTACCTGCCAATGTGCATAAACGTTACTTACACAAAATACATATGCTTGCTTGGAAAAAAGGATTAAAAAGCTTGTATTATTGCAGATCACAATCAATGCAGAGAGCTGACAAGGTCTCACATGACATATTCAAAAAAAGTGAAATATTGCAACAAAAAACAGATATTAATTATGATGAATGTCTATCATGCCAGTAGACTGTACATAACTTACTGTCACAAAAATACAATTGTACAAAAGTTATGTTTTCATAGATGCTACATAGAAATCCAGATGAATTTCTAAAGTCTATTCCAAGAGATAAACGTATAATGTGCCTTGATATGGGAGAAAAACAAATAGGCATAGCATTTAGTGATAAAACACAGCTTATAGCTACAGCTCATAGTATATATTATAGAAGAAATATGAGCAAAGATTTAGGTTATCTAAATAGAGTGCTTAAAGAAAATGAAGCTGGATCAATGGTAATAGGACTACCATTCACAATAGATGAACAAGAGACCGAATGGTGCAAAGTAATAATCCAGTTTGCAAATAAAATAATAAAAAAATGCAAAGTACACATATACCTACAAGACGAAAGTCTATCAACATCTCTTGCAACTCACGCACTAAAAATTACTGGAATATCAATCACAAAATCAAAAAAAATAGATGATAAAATTGCTGCATGTATTATTCTACAACAAACATTAGATAAGATAAACGCCATCAAATAGTTTTTTAAACTGAATTCATGTAAAACTACTCAATAAAACAAAAATTTCTCGTATAAGCATGACAAATTGCTGTAGCAAGAGCATCAGCAGTATGGTGACATTTTATATTTGAGCTTTTAACTATTTGCTTGACCATAAATATAATCTGACCCTTATCAGCATGACCATTTCCAGTAATGCTCTTTTTTATATAGTTTGCATCATATTCATTCATGGGTAAATCCGTCATTCGTAATATTAAAATTGCAATTGCTCTTGCATATCCTAAAGTTAGCGAAGATTTTGGATTCTTATTAATAAAAATTTTTTCCACAGCAGCTTCATTTGGAGAGTATAGGAAAATTACTTTCTTTAATTGTTCAAAAATTATATGTAGACGTTCACCTACACCCAATTTACCATCAGTTGATATGGTACCGCCACCCAAAAATTTAATATTATTCTTTTCTTCCAGTCTAATAATGGCCCAACCAGTCTTACTCATCCCTGGATCTAGGCCTATTATTTTAATCACTTAATAAAGGCTTAACCAATAAATAAACAGAAATAAAAATATCCAGACTAGATCGACAAAGTGCCAATACCAAGAAGCAAACTCAAAGCATAAGTGATCTTGAGGTGTAAATTGATCTTTTCGAGCTCTAAATAAACATACTGACAAAAATATTATACCTATTATAACATGCACACAATGAAAACCAGTAATCATGTAAAAGTTGGATGTATAGATAAGTTTCTCTCCCGCTTCTTGTAGAGAAAAACTTGCTTCATAATACTCAATTGCTTGCACTATTATAAAGAACATCCCAAGCAATATAGTTATAGACAGCATTTTAATCATGCTTTTTTTATCATTTTCAAGTAAAAAATGATGTGCTGAAGTAATTGTTGTACCAGAAAGCAATAATATTAGTGTATTCATAAATGGTAACGACCACGGATCCGGTGGTAAAATCCCTTCAGGGGGCCATTCAACTTTTTTTGTAGGAGAAAACGCTTCAAATAAAAAAACCGGATCAAGCCAGGCTTTAAAGAATGAACAAAAGAACGCTATAAAAAACACAACTTCCGAGAGGATAAATAAGTACATTGCAAGCTTGAGTCCATGTTTTACAATGGCAGTATGGCATTTATCATAAATTGCTTCTCTTATTACATCTCTCCACCAATAAAACAGTACACCTGATACTGCAGAGATTCCTAAAACTAAACCAAATATTCCAGAAGTTTGTTTATGAAATACACCAACTAACCCAAGTGCAAGAACAAGAATTGCTACTGATATAGCAATTGGCCAGGGACTTGGGTCTACTAAATGAAAATCATGTCCTTTACTTTTCATATCATCTTCAAAAATACGTACCAAGCATACAAATTAGCTTAAAATTGTCAATATTTCTTAAAATCTCGATCAAATTCTGAAAAATTATATGCGCTATTCCAAAAATCTAACTCAAATTGTGCGCTTATCCTAAATAACTCAAGCATTCTACTTCTTTCTTTTTCTCCTACTTTTTGGCAATACTCATCAACAATATGTTCTAAAGTAGTGCACCCATACTCCATTAAACTACCACTATAAAAATCAAACCAATCCTTATACCTGTTATTTTCCTTGAACCCACTTTTCATACTATCAGTAACAGTTTTGTATATAAACATGCAAGAATATAAAACTGTTACAGTTTCATAGATATCACTATATGAGACAGATAAAAGAAAATTGGTAAAATTAAAACATACAGGAGATTTTTTTCCGCGTCTCACACCGTATATAGTAAAGTAGTGATCACACAAGAACTTATTAACAGCTATTGACCCTTGCGCTACTTTGGCAAGTGGAATTACATTACTACAATCTTCTATTCTGGACGCAATAATCAATATGGTACGAATGTAATCGTCTAAAAACAACGTGTCTTGCTGGATATAGAATTTAAAGTTCTCTATATTTAAAGTACCTTCCATCAACTCAACATTAAAAGGATGATTAGTTAAATCTCTTAAAAGATTTGATCCATAGCAATTCTTAATTATATTACTAAACATGCAAAACACTCAAAATCAAGGTTCTGACACGAGTAACTCTATATTAGATTCTAAGTCGCGACCTGCATTATAATATATCTCATTCCAAAATTCCATTTCAAGCTGCATCCCACTACGAAAGAATTCTAACATATTCCTTTGCTCATTATCATTGGATTTTTTATATAGACTGTTCATAATGTTAGTTACATCATCAATCATGGTATTTGCTGCATCAGAGTTAAAAAAATCTATCCATTTTTGATATTTGTTATCAGCAACAGTTTTACCTTTCGCAATATGACGTACAACTATTTGATATATACAAAAGCACGGGTAAGAAGCTGCTAAACCTTCAGCAACAGAATTGTGATGTGCAACACGTACAAAGAAGTTAGTAAAAGCTGAGCAAGACTTCGACTTTTTGTGGCTATCAGACAAATCGCAATCTGCAAAATGTTCTCTATAGTAATCTCGTGTGGCAAAAGTACCCACAGCTACACAAACTAGTTTATTCATTATTTCAACGTCATTAAATTTAGCTGCAATAATCAATAAAGCACGAGTGCAGTCTACTACATACAAAAAATCCTGCTGAAGATAAAATTTGAACTTTTCATAATCTAGCGTATTATTCATCAACTCAACATTGAAAGGATGTCCTTTTATTTTTTCAATAAGATCGGATGATTCTCTTATAGCAATATCGTAAAACTCTTCTTTCGGTTTGTTAGACATTGTATAAACCTCATAAATATAAAAGCTGCTAGAATTAGTATAAAAAGCTACTTACACTAATAATAAGTTATTATATCAGTATCGAGCTATAAATCAAAACTTTAAAGCAGCTTTACTTTTATCTTCTATATTAAATTCTCTACAAAAATCTGTAGATAGTTCCACACCTTCCCAAGAAAATCCACCATCATTTTCTAGCTTTTTACCGAAATGTCCATAGCAGGCTGTACGTTTATATATAGGACGATTAAGTGATAAATGTCTGATTATGTGTAATAGTTTAGACTTGATCTGACAAGCAAACAAAGTAAGATA